>NZ_VBWP01000007.1 GCF_005771635.1 Culicoidibacter larvae
GTGTACGTACGGTTCGGAGGGGAGTTCACGGAAACCTAATATGGTAACATATCAAGGCGCCGGGTGCTTACCCTACACTATTGATAATGAACTGTGCATACAAAATTGTGTTTGCCGCTGGCATCGTTGTAGTCGCAAAATCCCATTTGTTGCCTCCGGTTACCGCATCATACCAACCGGTAAATGTATAGCCGGTTTTCACAGCATCTGCCGGAGCAGTTGCTGTGCTATTATAATTGATAGTTTGCGCTGCCGGCTTGGATCCTTCACCGCCGTTGCTGGCAATATCGAAACTCAATGTGTATTGATTTACTGTATATTGAGCAAATAACGTTAAGTTATTTGCCGGCATTGTTCCAATAGTAAAATTCCACTGATTTCCGCCAGTTGCTGCATCATACCAACCATTGAAAGTATAACCAGTCTTC
The DNA here is from genome assembly GCF_005771635.1 of Culicoidibacter larvae. GTDB lineage: Bacteria > Bacillota_I > Bacilli_A > Culicoidibacterales > Culicoidibacteraceae > Culicoidibacter > Culicoidibacter larvae. The sequence goes on from NZ_VBWP01000007.1 coordinate 429, forward strand.
ACTGGTGCCGCTGGCTCAGTAATTGTGTCACCATAAGTAACTGAAGAAGTAGTTTCAACGCCATCATTATTGAATGTTAACGTGTAATTATTAATAGTAAATTGGGCATATAGGGTAACATTTGTTGCCGGCATTGTGTTGGTAGAAAAATTCCACTGATTTCCACCAGTTGCTGCATCATACCAGCCGGTAAAAGTATATCCGGTTTTTACCGGCGTGGCAGGTGTCGACGCTGTATTACCATAATTAATTGTCTGCGTAGTTGGTGCTACGCCTTCACCACCATTGCTGGCAATATCAAATGTTAACGTATACTGGTTTACAGTATACTGCGCATATAGTGTATCATCTGCTGCACCTACAGTATATGGAAAAGCAACTTTGCTACCGCCGCTTGTTGCGGTAAACCAACCATTATAAGTGTACCCTTCGCGGATTACCTCAGGTTCAGTCATAATCTGCTCACCAGGATATCTTTTTATTGTTGTTTCTGCTGTACTTCCGCCTTGCGCATTCATTGTTACTGTTGTTGGGGTAATAATCCCGGCATTAACAACGATACTGCTTGCACTACTTGGTGTAATACTAGCCGTTTTCGCACTCTTATGATCACTAGTTTCAGTAGGCGTTGAACCACCGCTAGTCACCGGACTAAAACGAGTTGAATCATCAGTATTAGGATTAGTAAATACAATATCAACATTTTGATTCTTATCCAGTCCGAAGAACTCATAAACACCATCTACACCATTTTTTTCATGACTGACAACTGTATCAAGCAAATTGCTAGTTCCCGCTTCATACACACGCACCGTCACACCATTGCGTCCGGATTCACCAGCATCTTGGAGCCCATTCCGGTTTAGATCATTAAATACCGTTCCGGTAACGATTCCGGTTTTCAGGCGAATCGCTACTGGTTCACTTGGATTATAACCAGCACTGCCATCAATCACGCGGTGAATCCGCGCTGAATAAATATTTGTCTTCCCGGCATTAGCTTCAGGATTTGGATCAGTCAATGCTAACGGGAACTCAACAACATCATTCGTGCCATCAACAATACTGTCAGTAGTAGTAATTTTTACCATACGAATATCATTTTTATCAGCAATAGCATCCCACGAAACAAATTCGGACGAGTCCTTATTTGTTTCGTAACTTGTTGCATATAGAATCTGGTAATTTAAAGCATTAACATCTGTGTTTAGTTCTTCTAAAAGTGACACTGTCCACTCAAATGGTGTTTTCTGCAAATGAATTCCGGAATTGAAATCCGCTGGATTATCTGGCATTAAGTTTGTTGCTTCGCCAGCTTTTGGTATTGGTACCAAGGCCGTGTAACCATCAATTGTTTGTCCGGAATTATTAGTCACTGTTAATTGATATTTAGCATTTCCCTCAGGATTTAAATTAATAATTTCTTTTTGCGTCATATAATCATAGCTGACCCATGGACCATCATTTAAGTTTGCCGCACTGGTAACCGTAAAACTTTTTTGCGCCTGAATTTTTAATGTTGTTGTTGATGATGGAGTACCAACTGCTTTGATAGTATTACCACTTCCATCAACATTGAAAATATTGGCATTATTATATTGATTATTACCACCATTGCCACCAACCGCTACAACACTCATTCCATTCATTGGTAAAATTTGAGCGATATCTTTACTCGGAATGCTGGTTGTTGGTGCTGTCGGTTTTATTTTTACACTATAATCAACCTGAATGGCTGGGTAATAATTTAAAGTACTATTAAAACTTCCTAACTTAACTTCCGGAAGCGTCAGTCTGTAAACCCGATTTCCAGTATTATCAGTTGTTGGTGTTACCGTCATTTCGGCACTATCCACTGTATATACTTCATTACCCCAAGTAACCTTGATTGAACTCTGATCAACGATTAAATATTCACCTTCACGCAAATAGATTTCAAACCCGGTAACTACTCCAGCACTATCATAAGTATAAATATATGAATTTTTATTAAACCTTATACTCATCGGAACTATTGTTCCTGAACTTTTTACCGTGCTGCTAAAGCTTTCAGTTGTACTAAAAGTAATCTTCTTAGCATCGACAACAGTCATTGTATTGGTAGCATGCTTGGCACTTGCATCGGTAAATGATTTATCACTATCAACCATTGATGCAGTCGCAGTGAATTTATTAGTTGCCGGACGACTAATCATGTGCCCAAAATATTCCAACACTAATGCGTAGTAATCTGTTAAAGGTCCAACGCTGCCATTCATACTATCTGGAGCATTAGTTCCGGCCGGAATAGTATCAGCTGTATAAGTAATATCAGCTATATACTCATCGTCAGTTATAGTCCCCAAATTCGCCAAAACAATATTTGCCAACCTGATTCTTCTAGTTGAATTATATGTTCCAGTCAATTCATTAATTGTGAAAGTCTGCCCTTTATTAGTTGTAATTACGATATTTGTCGCTTTGGCGCCAAATGCGATACGTACTGCCTTAACACCATAAGAAGCATCATCGAATTTCATTTGAATATTCTGTGCTGCAGAGTCATTAGGAGTTAAATTAGTAAGTGCAAATCCACCTAAGGGAACAATATCTTCACTATCTTGCAATGGATTATAGGCAAAATTAGTGTTGCCTGATATACCGGCTAAAGCAACATTACTGGCAGTTGATGAACTTACAATAATTGTCGGCCATGCTGCTGTTGCCGTTGGATATAGAGCAAAATTAGGATAGTTAATATATTCACTATGTCCATATAATTTTGTTTTTGAATCCACTAACAACAATTGATAGGTTCCATCTGCGGCGTCTGCCGGTGGTTGGAACTGAAATGAAAAATATTGATTGCCGACCGGTGCCTTATCCAAAGTCATAGTAACCAGATCATATTGACTGTCACTCGTGCGATCAACAGCAACAATCATATTGCTAGTACTATATTTTCCATTGGGTTTAATCCCTTGCAGTCCGGCATTTTTATCAATCTTCCAAGTAAAGGTAATCTCTTCATATAAAACATCTTTGTACTGATTAAGCGGAACTGATGCTCCAGCCTGATCAAGAAAATTGTTAATTGCCACTGTTTCTCCAGGTTTTACGTACATTGATTGGGTACTGCCATGCGAATAGATAACCGGACGATATAATCCACTGATTGTATAATTTTCTAACTTCTCTTCAGTCACTACACTGCCATTTTCCAGTTTCTGTACTGTAATTGGATTTGTATAACTTATTTGACTATCAGTAAGATTGAAACCAATATCCGACTTAATAGCTAATGATAGATTAATCGCTGTTGTCCCCGGAGCAATATCATATGTTAATGTTCCGCTGGCTGGCTGATAAAATCCTTTAATTATTGGATCCGGTGTCCAAGTCGCGCCGATAATTTTCCCTTGCAAATCATCCGGCAATGTCGGTGAACTAGCATCAAATATCCATTTTACTGTATTCCCGTTGTAAGCTCCATTTGATTTTAAACCTGGCCCGGATTCAATCGCCAAACCATTTTCAATCCGGATAACCAATTGATGACTGGTAATTGTTGGTGAATCAGTAATTGGTGCACTGATTTCCAATGTCTGTGAACTAATTGAAGACGTATAATTCTGATAAGTCACACTATTGTCAGCTGTACTTAAATCCTGTCCATCGAATGTCGCGAATGGCTTTACCTCTGCCCTCAACAAGCTTCTGGTAGCTGCTGCGCCATTACCTACCTCAACAGCCTCAACCGCGTTTTCTCCTGCAACCTCTGTATCATCAGTTGTTGCTTCCTGCTCATTAGCATTCGCCGCGCTCTCATCCTGATTCGCATCTGCTTCCGTAATCGTATCATTTTCTCCGGTAAAAGCACTCACCGGTATATTAATTTGTGCACTCAGCACCAGCAGGGCAATTGCCACTGCAAAGAATCGCTTAAAAATATTTTTACTCATTTTAAGTGTCCCCCTTAACCTATTTTTATATCAAATTAATTTTATCAATCCGCCGAACCTGTATCAAAGAACTACGGCATAATTTTTGTGAACTTTTGTGATAAGTTTATGTGAAAACTCATGGAAAAGAGAGTGATCCCCCAATCACTCTCTTTTCTTATTGTTTTTATCCATGAAATCAAGAACCGCCCGCATTGCTTTGGAAGTCCACAAGTATTGGATAATTAAAAATAATAATGGTATCAGTAACATGAAGATGGCCGAAACCTTTAAGATATCGAAAAATATTGCTTCCGAACCGAGAAATTCCTGACTTCCGGGATTATCGTAATAAGTTTCAAACCACACATCATTTACACTTGATATTTTATTGTCTTCTGAAGTTGAAGCCATCACAACTGTCGCCTTCACTTGTATTGTAATTGACTCATTGGCACCAAACATCACCCAGTACTCGCCCGGTTCAGTCTTCACCTGCCCATGATCAACAATCGCAATTGGAATCTCCGCTCCTGTATCCGTCTGCCAAGCATATGCTTGTGCCCGCTCAATCCAATCTGCATCAGTAAAACTCGCAGCCTCTGCTACAGTTACCATAAATGAATGCGCATCGATCACAATATTTCCAACCACAACCGCCGCATCACTCTTCACTGTCACCATAACATCCCTAGTCATGACTGCGCCATTTACCCGATACGATATCGTTACCGGATAACTCCCCGGTTTATACCGATTCTCAACCAGCCGTTCCGTCTCTGCCTGAATCGCTTCGCTCTCAGAACCATATACCGGCTCATATGCCGATACTCGCGGCGCAGCCAAAAGCAACAATAGTACAGCAGTCAGTCCGACAAACAATTTGCGCATCATGCTTTCACCGCCTTGTCAGCGGAGTTCGTTTTTACAGCACTTGTCGTATCAGCAAGTATTGGTAAAACTACATTCAACTGCACACCATTACCAATCGCTTCAAAACTGCATGTACCTTTGTACTCTTCAGCCATACTTTTAATCGTATGCATCCCGACGCCGCTGCCAAATACATTATTTCCGTTGCTGTCCGCCCGATAAAACAAATCAAAAATGCGGTCAAAGTCAATGTTTGAACGATCCTGCTTATCATTATAAGCAATAATTTTCAAAGCATTATCTTTTGTATCAATAAATAATTCAAATTTACCATTGCCATCTGCATATTGGCTGGCATTAGAAATAATATTATGGATAATTTGCTTAAATTCGAGTCTTACTGCATGCACTATCAATGACTGTGGTGTTTCTAAAAACACTTCAATATTATGTTGTTCAAAAAATGGTGTAAATAATGCTAAAGTTTCACGGACTACCGGAACAACATCAAAATCTTCAGCCCTACCAACCATATCCATTGCCTCGGTGTTAATAACCTGTAAAGTTTCATTCACTTGATTCAAAAGCAGTTCATCATTTTTAACTAACCGCTCCAGCAATCGACTTATCTCTGGATTATCATCAATATTATCCTGAATTCGTTCAACATACAACATTGAAACATTAATCGGTGTTTTTAAATCATGCACCAGCGCACTACCTAACTTGCTCTGGTAAATAATCCGCTCCTGACGCCTCTGCAACTCTAACTCAAGCCGAGTATATTTCTCATCAATACTCTCAATTTTCTCCTGCAAATCTTCACTGAATTCGCCAAGATCCTCCGAAAGAGAATCATACTCGGTACTGCTATCTGGAGCAGCAACCTCTGAAAAACGATACTCTTTTAGATTCAGAATATTTTTCTGCAAGCGTCGCAACGGCATAATTAATTTACGAAAAATAATCACTACCAATATCGTGATAATTAAACATAAGATGATTACCGTACCAATAACTATTGACATAATCAGTTCAAAAAATCCCTGTGACTCGAATTTATAAATGCCCAGCCAAACTTGATATGTTCCAGAATCTGAATTAATCTGGAAGGCACTCTGGTAACTTAAAGAGTCTTCGCCAAGGACTTTGCTTAACTCAGCAAAATTAGTTTCCTCATTAGTCGAGAACACCAAGTTATTTCCCTGCTTTACAACAAGTTCAATACTATTCTTTTGGTCAATAAGTTCAAATGCCGAGGCTAAAGCCGCAGCATCTGAAATTTTAAAGGCATCCTCTACTTCATTTCTGATTACATCAATCCTTTGCGAACTGAAATAAGCATAGATTCCAGGAATGTTATATATCACTGTAGCTAAAACCATTACCAGCAGTAAATAGAAAACACTAATCGCATAGAACCCAGTCCGCCACTTTTTACTGCGTCTTTTGTTTTTATTCTGCCCACTCATAGCCTACTCCTCGAATTGAATACACACAAGTTAGCTTTAGCTTTGCCCGCAACTTTTTTAAGTGAGTATCAACTGTTCGTATGTCGCTAAACTGCTCATTGCTCTGCCAAACCTGCTTGAAAATCTGTTCGCGTGTCAGCACTGTGCCTTTATTCTCTAAAAAAAACACCAATAAATCAAACTCGCGCATTGTTATATTCACCAATTCACCATCTTTATATACCCGGCGATTGCGGATCTCTACCAAAATATTTTGGCTGCGACTAAAAAGTTCTTCTTCCACAACAAATTTATTTTTCTTTAGAACCCGTTCAATACGAGTTAATAACACTTTCAGTGAAACTGGTTTTTTTATAAAATCACTCGCATGAAGTTCAAGTCCGCGAACTTCATCATCCTCATCATTTGAACCAGTTAACATAATAACTTTAGCACTATTGTCTAGTTTCCTGATTAATGTTAGCAACTGTAATCCGTCAATTGACTCCATTTTCACATCACTGATAATCAGGTCAAACTGTTCTGCCTTGAATAATTTCAATCCATCACTGGCATTATCAGCAACACGCACTTGATATCCTTCTATTTCAAGAAATTCAGCAATTACATCACGGAAATTAGTGTCATCATCGACAAAAAGAATTTTCGGCATAAAGTTCCCCCCATTCAATATACACAATACTTTACCATATCGCTCAACAAAATGCCAAATATTTTTAATAATAATATAATCAGTTTCTATTATATCATTAGTGTCAATAAAGTTTTATTGTTTAAAAAAAAGCCTATCATTTATAATAGGCTTTTCCATATTTTTATACCCGTACCCGTGATAAAAATTCTTTCGTACGGTTATGTTGCGGATGTAAGAAAATTTGCTCCGGTTCGCCTTCTTCAACAATCACACCGCCGTCCATAAAGACAACTTTATTTGATACCGAGCGGGCAAAATCCATCTCATGAGTAACTACTAACATCGTTAATCCCTCAGTAGCTAAGTTCTTCATAACCTCAAGAACTTCACCGACCATTTCCGGGTCAAGCGCGCTGGTTGGTTCATCAAACAGCAATACTTCCGGATTCATTGCCAATGCCCGAGCAATCGCAACCCGTTGCTTTTGCCCGCCGGAAAGTTGCTCAGGAACAGCATCTTTGAATGAATCCATACCGACTTTTTCTAACAATTCAAGAGCTATTTGTTCAGCTTCTTCACGGCTCTTTTTCAGTACCTTACGTTGTGCTACCACACAGTTTTCTAATACAGTTAAATGTCCAAAAAGGTTAAATGATTGGAAAACAATACCAACCCGAGTGTGTAAATCTATTGGGTTCATCTCTTTAATACTTGTTCCTTCGATTTTTACATCACCTGATTCAAATGTTTCTAAAGTGTTGATGCAGCGAAGCAAAGTTGATTTTCCTGATCCGGAAGAGCCAATAATTGAAACAACCTCACCTTTATTAACGGTAAAATCAATACCTTTTAATACTTCAATATCACCAAAGGATTTGTGCAAGTCCTGAATTTCGATAATAATACTCATTATTTTTCCCCCTTCGGATTAAAGTGATGCGGAGTTGTTGTTGACATCGGTAAACTTACTTTTCGTTTTTTAGATTTCGGATCAATTCGCCGTTCAACAATTTGCAGAATATATGCAACAATCATGGTTAAAACAAGATAAATAATACTTGTAATACAGAATGTTTGGAAGACTTTATATGTACTTCCGGCAATACTTTGTGAAGTAAAGAATAACTCCATAACTGAAATAACACTCAATACAGATGTATCTTTAATATTAACAATCAATTCATTACCGATTGCCGGAATTGCATTGCGGACTGCTTGAGGCAAAATAATACTAATCATTGTCTGCCACTGTGTCATCCCTAAACTCTTGGCTGCTTCAAACTGGCCATCATCCAAAGACTGGATACCGCCACGAATAATTTCCGCCATATACGCCCCGGTATTAATAGTAACAACGATAATCCCGGCAATAATATTCCCAAAGATAATATTTGACCAAGAGAACCCCGGTAACATCATCGAAACGCCATAATACACAATCATCGCTTGCACCATCATCGGTGTTCCCCGGAAGATAGTAATATAAATATTAGCAATAACTTTACCAACTCTGCCCATCCGAATAATTGATACCAACAAACCAATTAAGAAACCAAATACAGTCGCAAAAATTGAAATAATTAAAGTGACAATAACCCCATTTAAAAATGCATATGCATTATCTTGAGCAATTTGTCCAACCTGTGCAAAAAATGTTCCAACCCCATTAAAGAAACCAATAACCGGATTTACATCTTCGGTAGCAGTTGCCGGCTCATCACTATCTGCAGCTCCCTGACGATCTACCGCTTCAGTCATAAGCTGTTCCCGATCTGCTAAAGTAATTGTAGCTAAGGCACTGTTGACTTCGCTTAGCAACGCTTCGTTACCTTTGGCAATCCCTACCGATACCGCTGTTAATGATTCATCAACAACCATATCATCAAGGCGAATATAAACAACATCCGGATTCGATTTCGGAATTGTTTGTCCGGTTGAATCCTCAGCAATAAATGCATCGATTTCTCCCGACTGTAAAGCCACTGTCATTGTTGGAAAGTCTTTCATAGGTGACAACTTTGATGCCCCAGTTAACTGATCCATCAAAGCCACATGCGATGTCCCCATCTGTGCAGTTACTTTTGCATCTGCAAAATCTTGCACACTCGTTCCGCCAGCATACTTACCATCTTTTTTAACAATAACGCCAAATTTACCAATATAGTATGGATCGCTGAAATTAATTTCTTGTTTACGCTCATCAGTTGGTGACATCCCGGCAACAATTGCATCAATTTCGCCAGCTTGTAACGCTAGAATTAATCCATCCCAAGAGGTTTTTTTAATAACTAATTCTTTGCCCAAGTTATCGGCAATCTTCTTAGCGATTTGTACATCATAACCGTCGCAATACTGTCCGCCATCAATACTTACTGCTGTTGCACTAGGATCTGACTGAGTCCAGTTCCACGGTGCGTAATTACATTCCATACCGACAACAAATGTTGAATCATCGGCAGCAGTAACTTGAATTGCTTGACCTAATGAACTGACTGCCCCAAATACCAGCGTTGTCAATACAATAAAGGCAACTATAAATTTATTAAATTTCTTATTACTCGTTCGAATTTGCTCAATCATTTTTATTCTCCTTGACTCTGACGGTCAATTGCGGCATCCATCAATTGCGACCGTTGCTCTGTTGTAATTTTTGATAATGCTTCATTTACTTGATTTAATAATTCTGTATTTCCTTTTTTAATACCTACCGAAACTGCCGCCATTGACTCATCAACAACAAAATCAGCAATTGGAACATATTTTAAATCCGGATTGGTTTTAGGAATTGTTTTACCAGTTGACTCCTCAGCTACATAGGCATCAATTTCGCCAGCCTGCAAAGCAACTGTCATCGTTGGGAAGTCTTTCATTGGTGCTTGCAATGATGCACCGGTTAATTGATCCATTAACTCAACATGGAAAGTTCCCATTTGCGCCGTTACTCTGGCACCACTGAAATCCTTAACCGAAGTAGCATCTTTATACGGACCATCTGCCTGAACCATCATTCCAAAACTACCTAAGAAATACGGATCACTGAAATCAATTTCTTCTTTACGTTCAGCTGTCGGTGACATCCCGGCAATAATCGCATCGATTTCACCAGCTTGCAACGCAAGAATTAAACCGTCCCAAGAAGTCTTTTTAATAACTAACTCTTTACCCATGCTCTCAGCAAGCTGGCGAGCAACTTGCACATCATAACCATCACAGTATTGACCACCATCGATTGCTACGGCAGTATCACTTGCCACTGACTGGGTCCAGTTCCACGGCGCATAATTACATTCCATACCGACAACAAATGTATCGCTGCTTGTGCCATTATTAACACAGCCAGTCAATATACCTGCTCCCATTACCAAAACTGCTAAACAACTTAAAATCTTTTTCATCTTAGTTCCTCCTAGTTTTCGTAAACAAATAAAGAAAGAGCCCTGAAATAGCAAAACCACTCAAGACTCATATTGTCAATAATAGTACCATTCCACACTGGAACGAGTGGTAGTGATATTCTCACTACCCCCATGCAAAACTTATGCCTAAGCTGTACATTCGGCGATGGTTACCTTTGGGAAATCTCTTTGCATGCCTGCTCAATCTCTTACTCTGATACATCGCTACCTCTATTTGTTTATTCAATTGATTATTGTTATTCTAACATGTTCATTTGTGAAAGTCAACGGAGAACATCCGGAATGGCGCAGCTGTTCCGGAATTCGCAAAGAGCCCACACAACTATTTATCGGAACAGCATTTTAAAAATCGGGGGGCGATTTGTATGTTGCTCGTTAAATAGATGTGTGGGCATTGCTTAACTATTGGTGAAGAAGGGCTTAGGCCTCTTCTTCACTCTTGCGTTTTCCCACTAAGAAGATAAACACACCACCAATTGCCAAGCTGCTTGTTCCGATAAGCACGCCATAAAGCAATGAATCGTCGCCGGTAGTCGGCAGTGTTGATGTATCATCCACAACGGTTACTACAAATGTGGTTTGCAGTGTTGTTGAAGTTGTTGCTTCTTGTGCCAATAATTCACTGTTTGCAGCAAATGTTTGTGGCATTGTTGTTGGACTGTTCGGATCTTCATAAGCAACTGTTGCATTATAATCACCTACTGCCGGATTATCCAGCAATGTGCTAAGTCCCAGTGTAAGCGGTGTTAGTAACGTTCCATTTTCAGTTTCCCAAGCTTGGGCATTACTGCGAGATAATATTTCATCTTTTAATGTTCCCGCCTGAATATGATTGTTTACTTCGCTTAATTTTATTTCGAGGTTATTGGCACTGATATTCCATACTCCGGTTGCAACTAAATCTTGCCATTGAGCAACTAGTTGCAGCCCGCCCGCAGGCATAGTAATTGTACCAAATACATGGGTATCACCATCATACCAACCTAAGAACTTATGGCCAAACCATGTTGGTGTTACCAAAGCATTAATATCAACAGTGCTATCAGTTGGTTGAATCAAATCTGCAGGTTGCGAACTGATATCGCCACCATTTACATCAAAAGTAATTGTTTGGTCCAGTGCCGTCCAATGAGCCTCTAATGTTAACCCTCCAGCAGGTACCGTAGTAATTCCGCTGTATTGCGTATCAGCAACAAACCAGCCATCAAATTGGTATCCAGGTTTTGAAGTAATTGCTTGATCTAAGTCAACAGTGGTATCTGTTTTAGCTGTAATTGAAGCTACACCGCTGCCACCCTTACTGTTGAAACTGATAACTTGATCATCAGCAGTCCATTTTGCCTGTAATGCCAAGCCGCCAACCGGCATTGTAATAGTTCCGCTATGTTGAACATCACCACTATCAAACCATCCAACAAATGAATACCCTGCACGAGTCGGTATTGCTACCGCATCTAAATCAATACTTGAATCAGTTGGTTGTACAATATTTGCCGGTCTACTTGTCATCAAACCGCCATTTACATCAAAAGTAATTGTTTGATTATCAGCACTAAATTGAGCATATAAAGTTTTGTTTGCCGCAGGCATTTTATGGCTATTAAACAACCATTTTGTGCCGCCGGTTGCCGCATCAAACCAACCGGTAAACGTATATCCAGATTTAACCGGAATCGTTGTTGGTTCAATGATTAATGCATCATATTCAACCGTAGTCGTTGTCTCTGTTCCTTGGTCATTATATGTCAATACATAACTATTTATAGAATACTGAGCATATAAAGTTATATCATTTGCTGGCATTTTATCTACCGCAAAGTCCCACTCGGTACCACCGCTTGTTGCGTCAAACCAACCAGTAAATGTATATCCGGTTTTGCTTGGTGCAGTTGGCTCAGTTACCAATTGATCATAAGTCACACTCAAAGTTGAAGTTGCACTATCATTATTGAAAGTAACCATATAGTTATTAATAGTAAATTGAGCATACAGTTTTACATCGTTTGCCGGCATTTTATTGGTTGAAAAATTCCACTGTGTTCCGCCGCTCGCCGCGTCGAACCACCCGACAAATGTATAGCCGGTTTTTACCGGTACAGCAGGTAATGTCGCTAAAGTATTATATGTTACTTGCTCATTAGCTGGCGCTGTTCCTTGCCCGCCATTAGTTGCAATATCATAACTTAACACATATTTATTTGCAGTATATTGCGCATACAAAGTAGTATCCAACGTTCCCACTGTGTATGGGAACGCCACCTTACTTCCGCCAGTGCTAGTTGTAAACCAACCATTGAAAGTATAACCTGTAGCTGTTGCCGCAGGTTCCGCTACAATTTGCTCACCAGGATATTTTTGTACGGTTGCATTCGCACTCGTACCAATACCTGGGTTCAAAGTAATCGTAACCGGGGTAATAATTCCGGCGTAAACTGTATCAAACCCAGTTGCACTTGGTGCAATTCCTGCAGTTGTCGCCTTACTGTTATCCACTGCTGGTGATGGTGTTGAACCACCACTTGTTACCGGTGAAAAACGTGTAGAATCATTTGTGGTTGGATTAATAAATACAATATCAACATTTTGATTTTTATCTAATCCTAAGAACTCATATTGACCGTCAACACCATCAATTGTTTTTGTTGTAGTTGTTTCAATAACCGTTGTTGTTCCTGCTGCATAGGCAATAACAGTTATACCGTTACGACCAGTTTCAGTGCCATCTTTAACACCATTGCGGTTTAAGTCATTAAACACATTCCCTTTAACAACTCCGGTTTTTAAGCGAATTGCAATTGGTTCACTTGGTTTATATCCAGCTGTTCCTAAAATCTCACGATAGATACGTGCTGAATAAATATTAGTGTTTCCGGCATGTAAGTCTGCATCGGTATCAGTTAATGCCAACGGGAAACTCAATGCTTCACTAAAGCCGTCAGCAACTGCATCATTGGTTACTATTTTTACCATCCGAATTTCATTTGGATCAGTAATTGCACTCCATGAAACGAAATTAGCTGAATCTTTATCAGTTTCATATGTTGTTGCATATAAAACTTGATAATTCAGTGTTCCTGCTGGAACGATTTCTGCTAATAATGAAGCCGTCCAAGAGAATGCCTCTTTTTGCAAGTCAACACTAGCATCAAAATTTGCCGGCGTACTAGGTGTCAAATCAGTTTTCTCACCATATTTAGGAATTGGAATAAGTGCGGTATAGCCATTAATCGTGCTTCCTGAATTGTTTGCAACCGTTAATTGATATTTTGCATCTCCACTTGGATTTAAATCAATAATTGATTGATTAGACGCATAATCATAACTTACCCATGAACCATCATTAAGATTCGCAGCTGTAGTAACGGTAAAATCCTTTTGTGCTTGTATATTGATATAAGTATCTTTGCTTAGTGTTCCAACACTTTTTGTAAGATTACCACTGCCATCAACATTAAATTTATTAGCATTATTGAAGTATGCCGTGTTTCCGTTACTGGTTACCTTGACATCATTAGTTGGTACAACCATTAATAAGTCTGCTGCATTAACCGCAACTGTCGGTGCACTATTAGCTACTTTCATTTCATAGGTAATTTCCATATTACTATATGCGCTTCCATTCGGTTTAAACTTTCCAATAGCAATATCATCAACATTGATTTTCCATGTCTTCAGGCCCTGATTGTCTGTTCCCGCAATCGGAATTAAACTCCCATCAGCTGTCGAATAAGTAATTCCTTCCCAAACTATTTTAATACTTGAAGTATCAATTTGGAAATACTTATCTTCACGCAAATAGATATCAAATCCGCGTTTCAACATCATCGTACCGGCAACCTCTGAAGACAATGTAAAAGAACCATGAACCGGTATTGTATTACCAGCTAAATAAGGTTGTGTACTTAAAGTATTACCACTATAAAACGAAATTGCTCCGCCAGTTGTTATCATTGACATTGTTAAAACTTTATTTTGAGCATCACTCGCTGAAAAGTCCCCGACCGCACTTGGCACCACTTCGATTATTGCGTTGTACTTTTTAGTTGCTGGTACATCTCTAATTACTCCTGAAAAAAGACCTGGACTTAAATCCCAACGTTCATATACGATTGTTGAATTACCGGCACCACGACCAGATCCACTTAAAAACCCCGTTGATTCATAGGTAATGTTGACAATATAATCATCTGCATCAACATCGCCATAACTACTCAAATTAAATGTTGCATAACTTGTATTCGTGTTAATCCCGGTAGAAGTAATCGATGGAATGGTAATAGTTTTTCCCTTTTCAGTATGCACAACTACATTGGTAGCTGGCATGCCATAACCGGTAACTAAACGCACCATCCGTACACCAATCGTTGGATCATTAAATGTAAGTCTTATCATCTGATCATCAACGTTTTTAGCAAAATTATTTGCTAATGAGTAAATACCCAACGGTTGTAACTCTTCATTGGTTAAATCTGGATTAATATAAATATTGCCATTTACACCATCAATTGCTAACTTATTCTCAAATGGTTCAGTAATAATAATGTTTTGCTTATGAACATATCCATTATTCATGACTTTATCAGTTCCAAATGCAATTGCTCCACCAGATACGCCGTTAATAGCATATGTCCCCGGTGTTGCTGTTGCAGAGCTTGCAAAATTAATTTTCACTTTTTGGCCGTCAATTCTTATTTCTGAAAAAGTTATTGTTAAAATATCTTTTGTTGAACTAGAAGTTGAATCAATTGCATAACTTAATTGTGAGCTATTTAATCTGCCATCACTGCTGGTGACGCTTTGTACACCAAGAGCTTTATCGATTTCAAATACCAATACCTGTTTTTTGAGCAACACATTAGCTGCAAAACTATTTGTATATGATGACCCAGCTGTAGATAAGTAATATTCAGTACTTACTGAATCTCCAGCATCAATATATTGAGTAATGATTCCACTAGAACCACCAACAGAATAAAACTGCATTTGAATTGTTCCGGTAATTGTATAGTTCTCTAAAACTTCTTCATCAATAATTGTCTCAGTTCCACCAACATTAGCACTTGTTGTTACTGTCAACATGTCAGTAAATGTTCGACTACCGTCATTTGCGCCAAAAGCTAGATCAAAAGCTGTTTGTATTGATAACGACACATTCGTTGCACCCGGTGCAACATCCAGCACTAAAGTCCCGCTTTTAACCCCATATTCATATACCATCGGGTCAAGCGTAAATGTCCCATTAGTAATAATTCCTTGTAATTGTGTTGGCAAAGCATTCGCATCAAATATCCATGTACGATAGTTATTACTCATCACCATACCGGGTATTGAATGAAAGCGCAAGCCATTTTCAATACGGATTGTAATCTTGCGATTTGTAGTTGTTCCGCTGCCATCAAAACTTGCTAATACATCCAAAGTTCTTGGTTGATTCGTTGCATCACGAACATCATAACTAACATCTGTGTTGCCGCTTAAGTCGGTTCCATCAAAGCTCGCTAATCCCACAGAGAATGGTGAAGCAACACCTTGCTGCGCCATTGCTGCAGCTTCGCTGCTTTCTTCCTCAACACTACTGCCCTCGTTATTCTCAGTAGTTTCTACTGTAGTATTCTCACTTGTTAGGGCAAATACCTGCCAATTATTTTGTGACACCAATAAAAGCATCACAGCTAGAATGGCTATACTCCCTTTAATCCATTTTTTCATGATATTATTGTCCTCCCTTGCGTACAAGCATTGTGCCCATACCACAATAATTAATTGAATCTCTATTCCTTTCAATCATATCAAAACAGTACTTCTGAAAGCAAAGTACTGTCGCGTAAGTTCTGTGATTTTTGTGTTATAATTACTTTTTTCACATTATCTTGTCGTTATATGAATGACCTGTCTCACCATTTTACTCGTAACAAAATACTGCACCACCAAAATAATCAAAGGAATAATTAAAATCAATAACATGAGCATTTCCAAAAAGAAATACATAAAGTTTGTCCAAAAGCTTGACGATAAACCCTCATTGATGTAAAGCTCCTCAGACCAACCACCTGTATGATTGGTCTGAAAATAATTTGCTATCACACTTGGCTCAACAACATGCACCTGAACTTGCGTCTGCAAACCAGCATCCACAGCAAAAAAGAGCGGGTAAACTCCCAACACCGATTTTACCTGACTGCTATTCACCGAAGTAACCATAACTTGCTGTTGTGTCTGAATATCCCAGGCAACAGCATGAGCAGCAGCAATCCAATCTGCCGCCTGCATTCCGGCAACCTGGTCACGACTAATGGTAATATCATTGGCATCAATAGCCATGTTATCAACAATCACCGTATGCTCGCCACTTATCGTCAGCAAAACTGTTTCCTCAACAACCTTACCATTTGCCTCATAACTGATAGTAATTGGGTAAGTCCCTATACCTACCCCTTGTTCCTTCAGCTTCGCCAACTCCGCCTGCTCCGCCGCCTCGCGATTCGGATACGGCGTCGCCACTTTGGCAAAAACACCCTGCGTCATTGCCCAACTCAACAAGACAACCGCAAATGCCATCACTAAAAATTTACATCTACGCATGCTGTTCACCACCATTCAAAGGCAGCTCAATAATCAACTGCACACCTTCATCGAAAGCCTCGAAACGACAAGAACCCCGATGCTGCTCAACCATACTCTTAATCGTATACATGCCAACACCGCTGCCAAAAGCATGCTCGTTATTCCCGGCCCGATAAAATAAATCGAAAACCTGATCAAACTGAATCTGCGACACATCAGCCTTGTCATTGTATGCGCGAATCCAAACCATACCATCCAACTGATCAATCTCCAACTCAAAACTACCACCAATATCAGCATACTGCGAAGCATTTGAAATAACATTATGCATAATCTGCTTAAACTCAATTTCATTAAACTGCATCAACAAAGACTTCGGCGCATCAATAAATGACGCAATATCCCGCTTCTGAAACATAGGTTGAAACAGCCGTAAGGTGGCACGGCTGATTTCAACCACATCAATCTCCCTCGACTCTTGCAGTTTACTCACTTCATCCATACGTAAAACTGTCAGCACCTCATTGACATCATTCAACACCCGATTATTATTCCGCAGCAAAACATCAAAAGCATCCGCGTCCGACGCCGGAGCAGATTGTGCCATCTTCTCAGCTTGAATCGAAGAAATATTAAGCGGCGTTTTCAAATCATGTACCAAAGCAGTAACCAACTGCTCCTTGTAGTTGCTGCGCTCTTGCCGCGCTTGAAGCTCTTGCTCAAGACCAGTATAGCTAACTGTAAACGACTGCAGTTTCCCTTGCAAATCTTCAGTAAACTCAGTTAGTTCTTCAGAAAGCAAATCATAATCTGAAATTTCCTGACTGCTGGCAACTTCATTCAAGCGATATGATTTCAGTTTGAAAATATTATCGCGCAAGCGTTTAAGCGGACTGACCAATTTACGGAACATATAAAACAATAAACCGGTCATAATCGCACATAACAAGACTGCTCCGCCAAAAGTAATTAGCATAGCAACGATAAAAAATTGTTGAAAATCAGTTTTGTAAATAGCCATCCAGACCTGATAAACCTGATTATCAACTTTTGTTTCGTAAGCCGCTGAATAAGATAAAGCACGTGTATCAATTGTTTCCTTCAATACTGAAAAGTCAGTTGTTGGCATCGTATTAAATACCACATTAGTTTCAGTTACCACAACTAACTCCATTGCCGTATCATTAACAATCGCTTCTAAAGCTTCAGCATCATTATCAGCAAGCGCCTGATTGACACTTGCCACAGTATTCTCAATGTTCGTTTTGGTTAGCTGGTAGTAAAAGGTAGGTATATTAAAAATAAAAATTCCTAATAACAAAACAACAGCTGCATAGGCAACCCCAACAATAATGATTGTTCGTTTCCACTGTATCCTCTTGGATGAAGTCTTACTATTCAACCCATTCATATCCTACACCCCGTACTGAATAAATTGATGTCAAATGCAACTTAGCACGAATCTTCTTAACATGTGTATCAACTGAACGTAAATCTACAAAGCCATCATAATGACGCCAAACTTCATGTAATATTGCTTCACGCGAGTGAACAATATTACGATTTTGCAAAAAGAAAACCAGCAAATCAAATTCTTTCTTAGTTAAATCAACCGCCTCATCATTACGAAAAACTTTTCGCGGCAATATCTCCACCACAATATTTTCCGTAAGACTCATTAGCTTATCGCTGCCCGCCTGTTGCTGTTCGCGTAATACTCTGGCGATTCTGGTTAAAAGCACCTCAATCGATACCGGTTTTTTGACATAATCATTAACCATCATCTCTAATCCGCGAATCTCATCATTATCATGATTTGAACCAGTAAGAACGATAACCCGTACTAAAGGATCTAATCTACGCAACAACGAAAAAAACTGCAAGCCATCAATAGCTCCCATTTTCAAATCAGTAATAACCAGATCAAAAATGTCAGTCTTAAAAATTTCTAATCCCTCTGTTGCATTGCTGGCTTTTACAACCTCATAGCCCTCATGCGTAAGAATTTCTCCAATAAAATCCTGATACTCGCGCTCATCATCCACAAACAAAATCTTGTATCCCATATTTAATTCCCCCGTAACATGTTTTCCATTAAAACTTTATCATAGAAACATCACACTTGGCAAATCACGATTGTTTAATTTCATTGGGGAAAATAGAAAAAAGCTTGAAACATCAAGCTTTTTTTATCTAATAATATTTCTCTAGACATACTGCTAACAACCAATTTTTATGCTATATTTTTAACCCCAAAGTTGAAATCTGCCAGTTATCGCATTAATTGCTTCACTG
Organism: Culicoidibacter larvae; assembly: GCF_005771635.1. Lineage (GTDB taxonomy): Bacteria > Bacillota_I > Bacilli_A > Culicoidibacterales > Culicoidibacteraceae > Culicoidibacter > Culicoidibacter larvae. The sequence continues at coordinate 19,603 of NZ_VBWP01000007.1, forward strand.
GTTCCACATAGAATTACACCGAGATATTCAAGATCAGATTCTTCAACATTCGAAAGCACTTCAACAAGCTCATCATCATGACCGGTTACAAGCATTTCTTTAGGGTAATCAGCAATTAATATACTGCCATTTTCTCTGGCAGCATCAATGACTTTTCTAAGCTTATTCTGCCTTACTTTCGTAGTTATAAAAGGATACTTTGCAATACCTAAATGTTGCGTACCACTCTTATCAAACAAAGGGTTCTCCCCCATAAATTCTCTATTAATATTAGCCCCGATTGCCAGCGCTAAATGACCAATCACATTACAGGCAATACCACTCTCTAGATTTGATGCCAAAACCGCAACAATCTTCTTGTCTTTGTAATTATAACTCATATTTTTCTCCCTTATTTATTTTTATAATAAAGGAGGAAATCTCTGTGCAAGAACCTCAATTTTCGCCCAAAGCACCCCACCATTTTTATCCCTGGAATAATTGCACATAAATCTCACCACCCTGTATTTCGTCATAGATATTGTTATTATTATACCATACTTACAACAAACAAAAAAACATCTCCGAAGAGATGTTTGTTTTTCTAATGGGGCGACCGACGGGAATCGAACCCGCGGATGTCGGAACCACAATCCGATGTGTTAACCACTTCACCACGATCGCCATATTATAAATATTTTATTGGCAGGGGCAGTAGGAATCGAACCCACAATGACGGTTTTGGAGACCGTAGTTATACCGTTTAACTATGCCCCTAAATGTACTGCCTGGGCCTATCCGCAACCAACAATTCAAACCATATCAGCCAATTGTCACTGCTCTTACTATTCTATCATAACCACACTATCGCTGACAAGTATTTTTTCACGAAAACGCCTATAAAAATCAGCACTTCATTTTAGCTCCAAAAAAGCAAAACCGGTCGCGAACTTGATTCGCGACCGGTTTCCCCTTCCTATAAATCTTCACCATTAGAATGACAAACTTTTTGATACCAATAATAGCTATCTTTTTTAATTCGCTTGCCGCTTCCTTGACCATAATCATCCAAGTCAACATAAATAAAACCGTAACGCTTGCTCATCTCTGACGATGAGCAGCTCACTAAATCAATCGGTCCCCATGGATAATAACCAATCACTTCAACGCCATCACTAATTGCTAATTTCATTTGTTTAATATGTTCACGATAATATTCAATGCGATATTCATCATGAACATGACCATCAGCAGTCAACTCGTCGTGACAACCCAAACCATTTTCAGTAATCATGATTGGTAACTGATAGCGATCATAATATTCATTCAAAGAAATGCGCAAGCCAATCGGATCAATTGACCAGCCCCACGGATTTGCCGGCAATTCCGGATTGATATACGCCGAATTAAGTTTCTTCGCACTTTCAGCATCAGCAATTCTCGTATAGTAATATGAATATGTCATAAATTCAGCAGTATTTTTCAAGTCCTCTTCATCACCATCATAAAACTTAATATCAATACCTTGTTCTTCAAAATAACGGAACATATATTTAGGGTATTTCCCTCGTAGTAAAACATCTGCGGTAAAATACTCAATTTGATTTCGTTGTAATGTCGCCAACACATCTTCTGGTTTTGAAGTGGCTGCATATGCGCCGCCATGATAAATCATCATACCAATTTTAAATTCCGGACTAATTTGTTTTGCCAGCTTTGTGGCCCGACCACAAGCAACCAATTCATTATGAATCCCTTGATACTTTGCTTCTAAAATATTGTCAACTTTATCCTCAGGAATACCTAAGTGATTAAATGATTCAAAAACTATCAGATTAATTTGATTCACTAAAATCCAATACTTAACTTTGTCTTTGTAACGTTTGAAAATCGTCTCACAATACTTGGTAAAGAAATCAATCGTCTTACGATTATACCAACCATTATACTCAATCGCCAGATGTAATGGCATTTCATAATGGGAAACAGTAATTAATGGCTCCATTCCATTTTTGATAATTTCATCAATTAAATCATCATAAAATTGTAATCCTTCTTCATTAGGCTCACTTTCATCCCCATTAGGGAAAATACGTGCCCATGAAATTGATGTACGAAAACTATTCATACCCATGTCTGCCAATAACTTTAAATCTTCTTTATATGTATGATAAAAGTCTATTCCGTTCCGTTTAGGAAAGTATCCTTTTTTATCATTAACTAATGTGTTAATATCTGCTGTTGTCAGTTCACCATTAGATTTTTCATCAATTGGCATATCAGCTTCATAGCGATTAATATCGGCAACACTTAGTCCTTTACCACCTTGATCAAATGCGCCTTCAAGCTGATTGGCAGCAACTGCCCCGCCCCATAAAAAATGCTCAGGAAACTGTTTTGGATTTTTCTTCATTTTATTCTTCCTCTCTATACTGTAGACAGATTTTCTGCAACATCTGTCTCTTTCATTGTTTCTTCTTGTTCAGTCGCATGTTCTTCTTTTAAGAGCTTAGCTTCATACATTTTAAAGAATGGAAAGTAGATAAGCCCGCCTACTACAAAATTGATAACTACTAATATCACACCTTGAATACTGGCAGTAACTAAACCTCCGGCAATAAAGGATGGTACCGTCCAAACTGCTGCCAGCGGATAAGCCATACCGGGAACAATTCCAGTAGTAAAGCCAAGGTAAGTTATAATTGTTGTCACAACCGGTCCTATAACAAATGGTATTGCTAAAATCGGATTCAAAACAATAGGTAATCCGAAAAGCAATGGTTCATTAATATTAAACACTCCCGGCAGAATACTTAAACGGCCTAGACTTTTTAGTACTTTCGATTTAGAGAAACACATCAATGCACAAAGCGCTAATGTTCCGCCGCCACCGCCAATCCACAAGAATGTAAAGATAAACGGTTGAACACCAATGTTAGGAATTGGCAACCCACTTGCGGCTGCAGCCATATTTGCATCAGAATTAATAAGCCAAATCGGCAACATAATTGCTGCTAAAATCTGCGGGTGTATCCCAAAGAACCACATAATACAGGTAAGCAACACATAAATCAGTGGTGCCCAAATTGAATTGGCCGAAACACCTAATAACGGCGTTACAATTGTACTAATCAAAACATTAATATCAAAACCTAATAAGTGTACAATTGCCCAAACAAGAGTTGTCGAAATTGCGATTGGAATCAATGATTCAAAACTACTACCAACGTTACTAGGAACTTGCTCCGGCAATTTAATACCAATATTATACTTCTTGCATAACCGCATAATTTCAACAGCCAAAATAGCTGTAATTATACCGCTGAACATACCTGCGCCACCTAAAAATTCAGTTAACAACGCACTCCCCAAACCATCTACAGATGTAAAATTCAACGTCATTAAGAAAGTAAACAAGGCTGAAATTCCACCAGCAACAGAATCAAGTCCATAAGATTTTGCTAACCTCGAACCAATCCCATACGAAGCATAAATAGTTAACAATCCCATACTCATATTAAATGGAATCATCAGTTTACCAACAATTTCCGGATTTGCCGCCATAAAATCAACATACGCTTGCGGCCAAGGCAAATAGGCGATTAGTAAAAAGATAGAGCCAATAACCGTAATTGGAATTGTGGCAATTAAACCATCACGAATAGCTGCCAAATGTCTCTGGCTTGAAATCTTTGACATGACTGGCATCAAGCGATCTTCAATGCCCTCCATAAACTTATTCATAATAAATCACTCCTTATATCTTCATTATCAGATACTCAAAGCAATAACTCAAGGAAGTGTATTTTCCAAATTTGGAAAACGGTTTCTAAAAAATGCCTCAGCTATAAAGCCGGGGCACTAAAGATTATTGTCATAAACAAAAGGGTTAAATACTTATACGATATATAATTTGATTGAAAAATGCTCTCTGGAGTTCCTAAGGAAACAACCTCATCAAAAAGTTCAGCTTCCTGAATATCATCCTCTTTACCACAGACAGCTACCATGTAAATTTCTTGTTCTCGAATATGGCGCAGCATATCAATATTATCATTGATCCACTTGCCAGTCAGTGAGAGAAAGAAAATAAACCGTGAATCCCGGCATAAGTTATAAACAACATCTTGCTCTGCATGGCGTGATAACTTGAATACATTAACATACCTTTCTTTAGCAATCTCTTGAAATAAATTACTTGGTCCAAGTGCATACGATGGCGTAATAACAACCCCATTACAATCACTACCGATAGCACCACTGATTTGCTGCATCTGCTGTTGGTCCAAACGTGAATAAATCTGCTTAGTCAGTTGCTGGTCCTGTTCCATCAAAAGAGAAAAAATATCACTCTGTTGCTGCTCTTCCGATAATTGCCGCATCTTGGCAAAAGTATCCCACCCAGAATACACCTCAATATCATTGCGCAACTCATAGAAGCTCTTATAGCCAATCTTTTTGCAAAACTTAGTAACACTTGCCGGTGTCGTCATTGCTTCCTTAGCCACATTCTCAATTAATATCTCAGGAAACTCATTCCGCTTTTCCATAAGCACCTTAGCAATCATGTAATCAGTTCCCATTTTAGTACAACGAAATAAAAACTCAGACAATTTATTATATACGTGAGTAGGATCTTCCCTGTATTGATTCATTCTAATCGCTCCCGCCTCTGTCCTGATATCACAAGTATAACATTGTTTCCATTGCTTTTATAGAGGAAGAAAGCTGCACACTGCTGCCAAGCAGCAGTATGCAGTCTCCCTGAAAATAAAAAAGCAACAAGTATAAAGTCAGAAACCTCATATTTGTTGCGATTAATTTTAGATGGTGGGCGGGGACGGATTCGAACCGCCGAACCCTAAGGAGCGGATTTACAGTGCTAGTTTATATAACATTACAGCTACTTTATAGCCACTTGAGTAAGTTTCAACTTACTTTTATACCTTATAATACCATTTAATATCACTAAGATGTGATAAATTTGTGATAATTATCAACCTGTATTAAAACAATAAAAGCAACCATATAATTACGGTTGCTTTTGTAACGTCAAAATTTCTATAAAAAATAAATCAATACTATTTTCACTTGTACCCGTCTGTTCTATTCTTATCAACTATATATCTTTTCAATCGCTTATTCACCAAAACCCCTAAATAACCACTACCAAAAGCTATTAATGGATATAGCAATACATAAAACCAAATTGATAGCAAATATGGGTAGGTTATTAGAAGTAAGATTCCAAAGGCAAACGGTGCGAGTATTGGAATTATCATAATTTTTTTACTATTGATACATCCATAAATAAAAGTTGCAATAATTGTGTATATTGGAATAAAAAATGTCATTAAGAATGCAAACCCAAACCCAGCACTAGATGACGAAATAAAGCTAAGAGGGGAAAATATACATAGTGCAATATATCCTAATAGTAAAAACAAAATTGATACACCGGCAATTAATAATGACTTATATTCTTTCATTTCATTACCTCTCTCCCTTTATAAAAATATCATCATATATAAAACTATTCAAACACAATCTTCCCACTATCATTCTAGCATATGTTAGCATGTATGTCTTGAGAAGAAAGTTGGGCTTGCTCATTATCTACAATTAAATATTGATTATCAATTTTTTTAATGAAAGGAAAGTAGATGAGCATTCCTATTAAAATTAATATTACTTGTAAAACACTGCCACTCCATCCGTGTAACAAAAAACCAGATATTATTGGTGGCGTTGTCCATGGAATTTGAATTCCATTTGTACATGGAACAAAGTTAAAATATATTGCAAAGTAGGAAATAATAGTGTTAACTAACGGAACTAAAATAAACGGAACCAATAACTTTGGATTCAAAACGATTGGTAGACCAAATAGTATTGGTTCATTAATTCCAAAAATACTAGGAACAATAGCCAATTTGATTAGCTCCCGCAACTCTTTACTTTTACAAAAAAATATAATTACTAAACAAAGAGACAAAGTAGCACCAGCTCCACCAATCACTACTAGCGTTCCCTGAAATTGTCCTGTAACAATATTACTTGGAATTCCCCCTGACTGAAATACTTCAAGGTTCTCAATTGATAGCACACTCAATATTGGACCATAAACACTACTCACAATACTTGTTCCATTTATTCCAAGGAACCAAAAAACATGAACAATAAGAACAGATACTAAAACCATAGGCAAAGAACTACCAACTATTAGCAATGGTTGCTGTAATAAACTATAAATCAATTGATGCAAAGTTCCAAAAGGTGTCAAGGTCATTAAAAATCCACATATCGTAAATACAATTATGATTATTCCACAAGGAACAAGCGCAGTAAACGAATTTGCTACTTCTTTCGGAATATTACTAGAAAGCTTAATAGTAATATTCTTTTCTTTTAAAAACACATACAAATTAGTCGTTACTATAGCAATTATGATTGCTAAAAATAATCCGTTAGCACCAATCCACTTTAAAGGGAGACTATTAATTTTATCAACTATACTTCCCTGATCATCAAAAATTTCTGTAAAAAACGGGGTTACTATCAGAAATGCTACAAGTGCAGTAATTGCTATTTGAAAAGAATCACTCTTCTTTCTATCTGCTAGCTTAAAGGAAATACTTAACACTGCAAGTAAAGCAATAATATTTGTTATTGCGTTTACAGGAGCACTAAAAATCACTTTCCAATTATCACCTAGAATATTACTCATTAATTCATTCCAATTCGGCAATGGGAAATTAATAAACAACAAAAAAAACGAACTAATTATTATTAATGGTGTCGCATATAGAAATCCATCTCTAATTGACAAGATATAGATATTACTACTTACAACATCGCCACCTTTAGCAATTTGTTGCTTAATCTTTATGAAAAAATTATTCTGCATATCCTTACCTCCAATATTCACCAAAAATTTTTAAGATTTATTTTGCTCTCTATAATATGTGAGCACTCTTTTTTTTCTTTTCTTAATCCAATGTGAGTTAGGAAATAATTTACTTATAAGATATAAAACTGGAGCATAATTTGGACCAATTATAAGAAAATATTCAATTAGCACTTCTGCGATAACCACAGTTAAAATAACTAATAATATTCCTACAGTTTTCGAAACACTATATGCAATTGATGAGAAAGAAAAAGCTATACTTATTCCAAAAATAACAACTAAACTTTTTGTAGTAGACTTTGTTGAACGAAGCAGTCTATGATGCAGATGGTTTGCATCTGGTGCATGTGCTGGTATTTTATTTATGATTCTTCTAAAAAAAGCAAAACAAATATCAAAAATTGGAACAGCTAAAATTACAATTGGAATCAAAAAGGAAGTAAAGGCTGCCTGTTTATATCCTAATATTGAGATAGCGCCTATCATAAACCCAATAAACTGTGACCCAGTATCTCCCATAAAAATTTTTGCAGGTGGAAAGTTAAAGGGAAGAAACCCAACAATCCCCCCTGCAAGTATTAAAGATATAAACACTACAATTACTGAATAATATGAATTCTCTACCAAACCAATAGTTGCAATTGTAACCAATGTAATTAATGATATCCCTCCTGCTAAACCATCTAATCCATCGCTAAAATTAATTGCATTAGTAATACCAATTATCCATAAAACCGTAATTATTTCGGCAATTATCGGTGGCAAAGATATAGATAAAATAATATTAATTTCATTTATAACAAATCCACCACGTAACACAATAATTAATGCAGCTATTATTTGAATAATAAATTTATTTTTTGCATTAATAGGGTATATATCATCAACGATACCCATTATCAATATCAAGAATCCAGCTACTAATAATGATTCCAACTGTACTAATAATTGTATATGTGCATCTACTTGATAGTTACTTGAGATTAAAATATTACTAAAAACTATGTAGGCTAAAATAAATCCTAAGTATATTGCTAGACCTCCAAGCCTTGGCATAATTTTTTTATGAATCTTTCGTTCATTTTCATTAGGATCATCAATAGCTTTAATTTTATTCGCAATTTTTTTTACTGCCGGCACTGCAATATAGCTAATTATTACACTTGTTGCAAATGCTAAAATATATATTATATAATTATTCATGTTCAACTCACTTTCATAAAATCAATTTATCTTATACTATCTAACAAACATTTCCTAGCATAGAACCCCTCTGCGAACTCAACTCCCGATTTAATTCCATTGAGTTTGTCTTTCGCGCTAGAATATTCAATTAAATTATGTTTTCTTTTATTGTATTTTTCAAGCTGTGATTCAAAACATGTAAGTACAGCTTTCTTATTTTCACTATATTTAGAAATATCTGAATAGCAATTGGGATGAAAATTTATACTAGTCAGTGATTCATACATAAAGTAATTTATACATCTTCTTGAAGCTACTTGGACACTTTTACTTAGTTCAACATGGTCTTGATGTGAATCTTCAAAGTAATGAGAAAATACTGTATCAATATTATTTTCAATAATAATCTTTTCAATTGCATCATTTAGTCTAGGGGAAGCCTTTATCTCGCCATCTTTTTGTCCTAAAAAAATTACATCTTTAATATTAAGTTTATCACAAGCTTTCTTTTGTTCCTCAATTCGCACATTCGGGTTCTTCCCCTCCCAATTCTGACCATTAGAAACTATAAGCATCATGACATAATAACCTTTTGTAATAAGTTTAGTTAACGTTCCACCACATCCAATCTCAATATCATCTGGATGAGCACCTATTGCTAAAATTCTTTCCATTATTCTCTCCTTAAACCCTTACTAATTTATTTTTTATTAAATCTTCTCTAGTGACTTCAAACGTCACAAAATTATTATTTTCAATATTCAATAATTCTTTAAATTTAAATTTTCTATACATATTTATGCTATATTCATTACCTTTGTGTACGGAAAACCTTAAGTATGGTAGTCTTGAATTGATAAAAATTTCCACTAAAAGTAATGATAACTTTTTCATTAAGAATAAATTTGATTGATAATTTTCATCAATATTTAGGTTTTTTATATATACATTATTATATTCTGTATCTTCCATAAAAATAAAATACATGATTATCTGACTATTCTTTTTTATTATTACAATTTTCGCACCATTATCCAAATTTGATTTTATTGATTCTTCCCATTCACTTTTTAATATTTGCTTTTTTTCATACTCAAACTTCAGATTCTTATCCAATATATATAATTGTTCCACATCAATTATTTGTAACCTTTGAAAATCGGCAGTACTTTCCACTCTTAGTTCTTCCATTTAACTTCTCCCCTTTAAACATTTGTATTTATAACGCTCGTTTGTAAATATTTTTTTAAGCTTTCAAAGCCGAATCTTGCAATAAAATCAATATATGATATCTTATTCCAATCTAAATCTTCGGCACAATTAGGGCATGTCCAAGGATGCCAATACAGCGTCACCTCATTGTTTGCAAACTCACCAATATCCATATAATTTTTCCCACCTAACCCAGATAAGTAATTTTTATACCCAAGCTTCTTACATATATTAATGAGCCTTAAAGTACTTTTTTCTTTAATTCCTAGATCAGATGAATAACTTATATCTATATTAATACCTAAATACTTAAATAATTCCAGCGTTGAAGCAACTGAAAAATCAGAAATATTACTGTACTCTTTCTTGCTAATTAAAATATTTATAAACTTTAGTAGTTCATCATAATAGTCAGATTCTGAATAAAGATATGTTAAGCTTCCTTTTAGCTTTGAAATAAATGTCTGATAATCAGAGAATTGCAACTCATTGATATTCTGTATTTTTCTTGTATTTTTAATACTAGCAGTTAACCAATAAACCTGATGCGGATTTGTCAGATGCCTAATCTTTACTCTATTTTGAACATCATTTCTTACAAATTGTACGTCATCTAAAATATTCAAGTGGTTTGAAATAGCTATCTTATTTAAAACTTTTATGTTTGGAAATAAATTTGGTTGGTGAATTGCTAAAATATCTTCTCTCATACTATATTTTTCCCTTCTTTATTTTTCAAGCAATAATTTATTTAGTTGCCAAGGACCAACTTTATGATAAAGTTCAACTTCACTTATTGGGTATTTCGTAATCCTTCTATTTCTTCCTAATTCAGCCATAAATTCTAGTTGAGTTGGTGTATATGTATTTATGAATTTTTCATGCGGATAATGAATTGTAAGAGCCTTTTTATTAACTCTGATGGAATATCCTTTAGTATAAGCTGACAAAGCAAAATCTGTGTCTTCGCCACCATATTCTGTATACCATTCGTCAAATCCACCGATAGTGTGAAAATTTTTATACGATACACTGAAACAAGCTGTCCAAAATAATGCCCACGGTGCCGGCCACTTTGTTAAGTCATCCCCTATGTCACTGTATACAACTTCCCTCATATCATTAATTGATAAATCTTTTAATTTTTTTATACTCTCTTCTAAATTATTTAAATCAACAACTTCTTTTATTACCTTTTCATTTTCATTATTTTTATCAAAACCCAACACATATGCTAAACAAAGGTCGTCATAATTAAGAATATGCTGATACATCTGGATACCAAGCTTTGCATCCGCAATTATACCACTATCTAAAAATATCAATACTTCCCCTTCTGCCACTTTAGCCCCAAGATTTCTAGCCCGACCAATTCTCACTCTTCTCTTCTTTTGGTAAATATATTTTATATTCAAAAACTCCCAATTTTTTACTAAATCTGCTGTATTATCTGTTGAACCATCATCAACAACAATGATTTCATATTCACCTAACTGTAAATCTATCTGTTTCATCAAACTCAATAGCGTTTTTTTCAATAGCTCTTCCCTATTATAAGTAGGTATAATAAATGACACTTTATAACTAGACATTACTTTATCTCTCCTATTTTAAATATACATTTTTCACATTATCAAGAAACCGTTCTCATGTCAATGAGTAACAGAAAATATGCGTAAACAAATGTTTTTTTCACTATAAAACTTTTTCATTATAATTAGTGACTAATACTAGTCTCAAACCTGACAACTTATCCTACTTTTATCATGTTATACTAAGTATCCAAAGGAATAACTGATATACCTTTGGAGAAAGGAGTGCGGTGATGTAATTTGAATCATTTGAACCTAGTAACAATGACTAAAGATGATTTAATCAACCTTGGCTATTCCCCTGCTTCTAGTTCAGCGATTATTCGCCAAGCTAAAGCATACATGGTCAACCTTGGATTTGAATATTATAATAATCGCCGATTAGGGAGAGTTCCTTCATCGGCGATTTGTGCTATCCTCGGCATTGGGTTGGAACAACTTTGTTCATCATCTACTAATACCAGTACATCTTCTAGTATTACAACTGGCTAATTATCTGTATAACAGTGTCGGTAATTGTACCGATAATAATATTGGGAAAGGAGATTGCTTGTATGTGTCTATTGTTCGGCACCCGTAGCGTGCTTTCCGCTTGCGGAAGTAGCACAGCTTTCGGAGTGCCTGCAAGGAAACACAGGCGGAGCCTGTGTCCTTGCTCCTATACTTGATTATAAGATACACATTACAAGAAAAATGAATATGCAGAAAAAAGCAGTAGTTGTAAAAACAAGAAAAACAGTCAGTGGTGATTATGTAGAATTATTTCAATATTATGTTCCGTATCTATTAGGCGGAAGTAGCAAAAACGGCAGTTCATCAGGAAAATTAAAAAGTGAACAGAAAATATTTGAAGAACGTATTTTAAGTGAACGCTTATCTGCAAGGCGAGCTAAAAATCAATTAGAACGATTAATCCTCTGCAACATAGGTCAATATCATACATCAGATAAATTCTTAACTGTTACATTTGCAGAAAATATCCAAGACAGAGAAATAGCCAATTACCTCTTTATGAAATTTATCCAGAGACTTCGCTATCATTTTGGAACTTTTGAATATTTAGCAGTTCCCGAATTACAAAATAGAGGGGCTATTCACTATCATATATTACTTTTTGGTTTACCCTTTATCAGCAAAGACCATTTAGCTGATATTTGGAAACACGGATATATCAAAATAAACGCTGTAGAGCGTTACTATAATCTTGCTCATTACATTGCGAAATATATTAATAAGGACTTTGAAACAGGCAGAAAAAAGGCGCAGAAACGATATATGAGTAGCAGAGGACTGAAAAAACCAATTATTGAGTACAATATTGATCTTGAAGTTGAAAAACAGAACGGAATTATTTTATATGAAGATACATTTGATACTGAACATGCAGGTGTGATTCGTTTGATTAAATTAAAAAGAGAGCCAACTCACCAAATAGTTAACTCTCAAAAACATGAAAAAATATAAATGTCTAAGCTAAGAAAAGTTGAAGAATTCCCTTAGCTTACTTATAAATATACCATACTTTTATCCATTTTAAAAATACTTATTATTTCATTTACAATTGTTTTATATTATAATGATACTGTTTTAGTACAGGGAAAGGAGTACAATTGAATATAAAAAGACATGACAACGGCTCATATTACTTTTCCATTTCCTTAGGTGTTAATCCATTGAATGGAAAGCGCAAGCAAACGATGCGCTCTGGCTTCAAAACTAAGCGTGAGGCGCAGAATTGTTATATAGAACTAAAAGCCAAGGCTTATAATAAACCTGAACTTGTGAAAGCAACTTTTGACTTTCAACAGTTAATCCACGATTTTCTACACACACATAAAAAGAAAGTTCGAACTTCAACTTATAATGACAATGAAAGTAAAATCAATAGACACATTGCTTCATACTTCGAAAAAGCAATTCCTGATAAGTTGACCTTTGATGATGTTGAAGCCTTTCAACAAGTGTTAATGAACAAAAGCTTATCTGCGAATACCGTGAATAAAATCATCTTGTTGTTGAAACAAATGTATGAACACGCTATTACTCATCATAAACTGGAATACAATCCTTGTGAGCATATAGTACCTTTAAGTGTTGACAAACGAATTATGAAAATTTGGACACCACAACAATTTGATATATTTATTACGGCGCTATCCAAAAAGGAAAACATTCAAGATATTTTGTATTTTACAATGGCTTATGCGACTGGTGCCAGACGTTCAGAGTTACTCGCCTGTTCATTTGACGATATTGATTTTCATTTAAAGCAATGGCGGATTCACAGAACATTACAATGGGATAAAAAGTTAAAACAGTTTTATTTCAGTGATACCAAAAATCAAAGTAGCAGACGGACAATAACCTTACCAGATAAAGTACTGACTATGTTGAAACAAGTTCAAGCTGAATATCCAAATAACTTACACCAATTAGTATTTGCGAATCCTTTTGATTTTCCTCCGATGCGTCATTATCAAGTATTACTTGATAAGTATATTAAAGAAACAAAGCTAGAGCCAATCCGTTTTCATGATTTTAGACATTCTCATGCATCATTATTAATTCACTTGCGACAAAGCGAGTTAGTCCTAAAAGAACGTTTAGGACATTCTAGTATCAAAACAACGTATGATGTTTACGGTCATTTATTCCCTAATCAGCAACATGAATTAGCTCAATCTTTGAATGAACTATTATAAATAACATTCTTTTTATCACAACAAAGTTATTTCAAGTGTGATAAAATGTGATAGATTTGAGCATCAAACTATTTTACTCAAAAGAAAAAAGCAGTTACTCAATCAGCGTTTAGCCTTATGGTTACTGCACTATCATCACATGGTGGGCGGGGACGGATTCGAACCGCCGAACCCTAAGGAGCGGATTTACAGTCCGCCGCGTTTAGCCACTTCGCTACCCGCCCAAAAGATACTCTACGTTATCTACTATTAAAATAAATGGTGACCCGTACGGGATTCGAACCCGTGTATGCATGCGTGAAAGGCATGTGTGTTAAACCGCTTCACCAACGGGCCAAAATTGTTAAATAAAATGGCGGAGCAGGAGGGATTTGAACCCTCGCGCCAGTTTCCCGACCTACACCCTTAGCAGGGGCGCCTCTTCAGCCTCTTGAGTACTGCTCCAGAATAGCTTTTATCACCATTATGTCTAATATATTTATTTAAAATGGCGCCTTATCTAGGACTCGAACCTAGGACCCCTTGATTAACAGTCAAGTGCTCTAACCAACTGAGCTAATAAGGCAAAATACTTGTAAAATTTAAATGGTGGAGCATAGCGGGATCGAACCGCTGACCTCCTGCGTGCAAAGCAGGCGCTCTCCCAGCTGAGCTAATGCCCCATTTAAACTTGATTATTTTTCCATTCTCTTCGTCAAACCTGCGTCTCCTCAGTCGTCACTTACCGAAGTAAGCCCTCCCTCATCGCTTGCTTTTCCTTGATAATGAAAAAATCCTCTGCGTTTAATAAAATGGTGGAGGATGACGGGCTCGAACCGCCGACCCTCTGCTTGTAAGGCAGATGCTCTCCCAGCTGAGCTAATCCTCCAAAACTTGTTATATTTCCCATTCTCTGTGTCAAATCTGCGTCTCCTCAGTCGTTACGTATCCAAATACGCTCCTCCCTCATCGCTTGCTTTTCCTTGATAATGAAAAATATTCCTACGTTTTCCAAATTGCGATATTCAGAAAACTCTGGGTATAAAATTGAATGGTGCCGGCTAAAGGACTTGAACCCTCAACCTACTGATTACAAGTCAGTTGCTCTACCAGTTGAGCTAAGCCGGCGCGAAATCGCATATAAAATTATGGTGGGCCTAAATGGACTCGAACCATCGACCTCACCCTTATCAGGGGTGCGCTCTAACCAGCTGAGCTATAGGCCCATAATCACATACAGCGACCTTTATATAATAGCATCTGTGTCATTTTTAGTCAATATAATACAAGTGAAAAAGCTATTTTTTTTGCAAAATCACAAAAAAAGCTCAAAAGCATTAATTTTTACTAAATTTTTAATAAGAAAAAGGCTTAAAAACTCCTTTTTAAGCCTTTCATATTCTTCCCTAAAGCATCTCTAAACGTTGATCATCATCAAGCTCGCGTTCTTCTTTTTTATGTCGGTTCAAGAACCCCTCACCATGCACTTCGCTTACTGAACTGATAATCACAAATGAGTTTGGATCAATTTGATCAACCAACTCTTTCATTGCTTTAACCTGACGCCGATTGATAACACAAAGCAACATCGGTCGCGGATCTTTGGCATATGCCCCTTTGGCTTCAATATAAGTTGCTCCACGACCAATTTTTTCAAAAATCATATCGCGAATATCATCTGCTTTATTACTGATAATATAAACTGCGCTTGAACGGGTAAGACCAGTTTCAAAGTAGTCAGTGACGACTTTGATAATCACAATCGAGACCGTAGCATACAGCAACATCTCAAACTCTAGTTTACCAATTGCTACTAAGAATATTGCCGATGTCATAACCGCCGCATCACACAGCATAACACCGGTAGCAAACTTCATTCCGAAATACTTATTGAAAATCATCGGTGGTACGGTTGTTCCACCGGTAGAACCATTAGCAAAGAAAACCAAAATGATACCTACGCCGGTAATTAAAGCACCAAAAATAACTGCCGTTAATGTGTCATCCGGAACAACATTATATGCCGGAATAATTCCCATAAAAAATGGCAACAAAACGCTTCCCAATAAGGTTTTAGCTAAAAATTCTTTACCCAGCATAAATGAACCGATAACCAGCAATACCGCATTCACAATCAAAGTAAAGGTGGCAATATTCCATTGAAATAAAATATTAAATACGATTGCCAGCCCAGATACACCACCGGCAACAATATTATGTGGTACATAAAACAATTGAATTGCCAAAGCAATCAAAAAAGTTCCGAAAACTAATATAGCTAAATTCCAAGCCATGTCTACCCATTTATTTTTATGTGTTTCAAATATCATAAAAAGCCTCCTTGCTTAGTGCAAATCTATTTTGTATTTTTTAATCGATGTCATTGATGAATTTTAGATACTGATCAATAAATTGATCAATATCTCCGTCCATAACCGCATTTACATTTCCGGTCTCGGCATTAGTACGGTGATCCTTTACCATTGAATATGGATGAAAAACATATGAACGAATTTGACTGCCCCAAGCAATATTCTTTTTCTCCCCCGCAATTGAAACAAGCTCTGCTTCTTGCTCCTCAACTCTTTTCTCATAAATCTTTGAACGCAACAACTTCATTGCCATCTCGCGATTTTTAATCTGTGAGCGCTCATTTTGACAAGTGACAACAATTCCGGTTGGAATATGAGTGATTCTCACTGCCGAATCGGTCGTATTCACTGATTGACCACCGGCACCTGAAGACCGATAAGTATCAATTTTTAAATCGTTTTCATCAATATCCAGTGAAATCGTATCATCAATTTCCGGCATAACCGCAATTGAAGCAAAAGAAGTATGTCGTCGTCCGGAAGAATCAAACGGCGAAATCCTAACCAAACGATGCACACCTCGCTCACTGCGTAGGTACCCATAGGCATTAAATCCGGCAATTCGCAAGGTCGCGCTTTTCAAACCAGCTTCATCACCGGCTAAATAATCAAGAATCTCAACCTTATAATTATGACTTTCAGCCCAGCGTGTATACATTCGCATTAACATCTGCGCCCAGTCTTGCGACTCAGTTCCACCAGCACCGGGATGAATCTCAAGAATAGCATTTAAACTGTCATATGGCCCGCTCAATAAAGTATCTAACTCAAAAGCAGTAAACTTTTCCATAAACTCGGTCAACTCATCAGCCAATAACTCTTGCATTTCATCATCCGGTTCTTGCTTTATTAACTCCAGTGTTTCCTGCATGCTGCTGACTTCATCCGTCATAGCTTCAAATTGTTGTACTTGTTTTTGGATAGCTGCATGTTTACTGGAAACATTTCGGGCACTATCAGCATCATTCCAGAAATCCGGTGCACTCATCTCAGTGTCAAGCTCTTTTAATTCGGCAAGCTTGCCTGCTATGTCAAAGTGACCCCCTAAATTGCTCAAGTTTTTCTGAAATAGTCTCAAGTTCACGACGAATTTCAAATAATTCCATAATCTCACTCCTAATTTCATTATTTAATCAGAAAGAATGGACCCAAGGGAATATGCACTCGCTCAGATCCATTCATTATAGATAAGTTTACCTTCCGCAAACTATCTTTTGTTTTATATTTTCTATTTACTCGTTTTTACCATGGCAGTGTTTATATTTTTTTCCGCTGCCACATGGACAAGGCTGGTTACGGCTAATTGGTTTTTCAAAATTAGTTTCATCAGTCTCTACCATAGATTCTTCAGTAACGCTTGGTGCATCTTTTTCAGCTCTCAATTCGCTTTTTGCTCCACCACGTTGTGCTGATTGTCCTTTAACCGCTTCCTCACGTTTCAAGTGATCAACAATTTGTGCGCGCATAACATACAATGTCGTCTGTAATGCAATATTCGCATTCAATTGTTCAAACATACGGAATCCTTCTTCTTGGTATGCATGAACCGGATTTTGTTGGGCATATGAACGCAAGTGAATACCATCACGCAAGTGACTCATTGCATCAATATGTGCCATCCAGTACTCATCAATAACCCGTAAGGCAATAACTTTTTGGAACTCATTAAATGCTACTGTATCAGTTTGTTCTTGTTTTTCAACGTAGAACTTATTGAATTGTTCTTCAATCCAAGCTGCCGCTTTTTCACCATCGGTACAGTTCTCTTTAGCTGCTTCAATAGTTACATATTCACGACCAAAGAATGTTTTATTTAAATCAGTAACTAATGGTTCAAAATCGAATTTATCATCCACTTTACCAATTAAATCATATTTTAAACATAAATTTTTAGCTGTTGCGGTAATCATTTTATGAATTAACTCATTAATTTCTTCTGCATACAGAATCATATCCCGTTGTGCATACATGATTTCCCGTTGACGACGCAATACATCATCATAATCCATCAGTTGTTTACGAATGTCATAGTTGACACCCTCAACCCGTTTTTGTGAAGATTCAACTTGTTTTGAAATCGTTTTACTTTCTAAGGCTTCATCACCTAAAGCACCATTCAATAAACGTTGTACGCGATCTCCACCGAAACGACGCATTAATTCATCTTCCAATGAAATATAGAATCGAGAATATCCTGGGTCACCTTGACGTCCAGAACGTCCACGCAACTGATTATCAATACGACGTGACTCATGACGCTCAGATCCAAGTACAGCTAAACCGCCTAAAGCAGCAACACCTTCACCTAATTTAATATCAGTACCACGACCAGCCATGTTGGTTGCCAAGGTTACTGAACCTTTTTCACCGGCTTTAGCAATAATTTCTGCTTCACGGCCATGGTTTTTCGCATTTAAAATCTCATGCGGAATATTACGATTTTTCAAAAGTTGAGAAATATGTTCAGAAGTCTCAACCGCAACCGTACCAATCAATACTGGTTGCCCGGCTTCATGACGTTGTGCAACATCATCAGCAAGGGCATTAAACTTAGCATCTAATGTTCCATAAATATAATCTACCGAGTCATCACGAATAACTGGTTTATTAGTTGGGATTTCAATAACCCGCATGTTGTATGTATTCAAGAACTCTTCTTCTTCAGTTTTCGCAGTCCCGGTCATCCCAGAAAGTTTTTCATATAAACGGAAGAAGTTTTGGAATGTAATTGTTGCCAGCGTAACTGTTTCTTCACGAATCTCAACGCTTTCTTTTGCTTCAATTGCTTGATGCAAACCGTCGCTATAAGCACGACCTGGCATAATCCGTCCGGTAAATTGGTCAACAATCAGAATTTCACCTTTTTGAACAACATACTCAATGTCGCGCCCCATAATATAGTTTGCACGTAATGCTTGTTGAATACGGTGAACTAATTCTGTATTAGCTAAATCAAATAAGTTATCAATCTTGAAGACCTCTTCAGCTTTGGCAACACCCTCAGGAGTTAACTGAACTGTTTTAGACTCAATATCAACAAGATAGTCTTGCTCTTCTTTTAAACCTTTAGCAAAAGCATCAGCAGACATATACAATGGCGCCGTTTGCTTTTTACCACCAGAAATAATTAACGGTGTACGAGCCTCATCAACTAAAATTGAATCGACCTCATCAATAATTGCATAATTTAATGGTTTTTGCACTTTATCTTTACCATACAGAACCATGTTATCACGCAAATAATCGAACCCTAACTCATTATTAGTCGTATAGGTAATATCGCAGTTATATGCCGCTTGTTTTTGTTCAGCATTCAATTCGTTTAGGTTTAAACCAACAGTCAAACCTAACCAACCGAAGATTTCCCCCATCTCACGAGCATCACGACCAGCAAGATACTCATTGACAGTAACAATATGAACACCTTTGCCGCTTAACGCATTCAAATACGCCGGCATTGTCGATGTCAAAGTTTTCCCTTCCCCAGTTTTCATCTCGGCAATATCACCGCGATGTAAAGCCAAGGCTCCAAGAATTTGCACATAGAAAGGTTTCATGCCAGTTACCCGGAATGCCGCCTCACGAACTGTCGCGAATGCTTCCGGAAGAATATCGTCCAACGATTCCCCGGCATCCAAGCGCCCTTTAAATTCTTCAGTTTTTGTTTTTAATTCCTCATCACTCAAAGCCTGCATTTTTGCGTCTAATGCATCGACCTCTTTAGCGATTTTATCTATCTTTTTCAATTCACTGCGACCTTCATCAAACAGTCCAGTCAGTTTCTTAATCATAATTAATTGCTCCCTTTTTACTCTTTTTGCTAAAAATGAGTTTTAACCTATTATATTCTACCATATTTTGTATAATTGTTAAAGCATTTTTAACTTATAGTTACGGGATAAATCCACAACTGCGAAAATATTCACCAACATCAAAAATAAAGGTGCCCCGGAAGGGCACCTTTATTATCTTTTTATTCATTTTAAAGTGGCTCAATAATTGCATATTTGCCATCTTTACGACGGTATAAAACACAAATTTTGCCGACTTCCATATCGCGATACACGAAGAAGTCATGACCTAATAAATCCATTTGCATCATTGCTTCTTCAGCATCCATTGGCTGAATTTCCATTTGTTTAACCCGAACAATATCATCTTTATTTTCAGACTCAGCAATTGCTTCGTCTTCAAAATAAGTAAAGAATTCCGGATAATCATGCAACTCATGCGCGCGTTTATTGAAACGACTTTTATTTTTACGGATTTGTCTTTCAAGCTTATCTACAGCAAGATCAATTGCTGCATATAAGTTTTCTTGTTTTTCATCAACACGCAAAATGTACTTATAAGCATGAATAGTTGCTTCGATACGTTGGAGATGATGGTAGACTTTGATTAAGACTTTTGCCTCAACTTCATCTGGGTTGTGGAAGTGTTTATCAAGTTTTGAAAACTTATCCTCCACATAATCCTTAATAGCTGGTGTAATTTCTACGTTTTGACCACGAATACTATATCTCATATTCATCGCCTTCCTTTCTGTATCTTAATTTTATTATAGCATAGTTTACCTAAAGATTGAAACCGTTTGCAGTACTTTGCACTGATTTTTTTCACAGAGCTTTCGCGCCTGTAACATCGTCGCTCCGCTTTGATAAATATCATCAACTAAAATCACTTGTGCATGCATTTGACCACAGAACAAAAACTGTCTGCCGGCCGGCAAATTATCGGTTTCAAAATTTCCTTGTTCAGCACCATTTTCACCTGCCTGCAAAAATAACGACGGCATAAATCCAGCCATTCCAAGCAGACACTCCATCAGTTCAAATCCACAAGCATGCACAATATCTGCGCGCTTAGGAATAGGCACCAAACAAATATTTCCTTGCCCCGCATTGCTTACCATAGGTTGCAAAAAATGCTTGAGTGATTGTGCGGCGGGCAACGCCGCCGCGCAATCACCATATGTGTTTAACTGCGATAAGTAATTACGAGTATATTTATTATAAGTGAATAATCCTTTGTGTTCAACTAAAACAGATTGCTTTAAAGAATATTTTCCCGCTTGCATTTCTTCTTGATTTGGTAGTTCAAAAATTTTCTGACAAGTTTTACACAAATGATAATCCACCGGCAGCATCAGTAAATCTGCAAGTTGAAAATCAACAGTTATCGGGCATAGACAAATATGACAAAATTCATTCATGCAACATCTCAAGCTTTCTGGCCTTGCGATTCATTTCTTTAATATGCCAACAGGCTCTCAACATTTGATAGGAACAGGCACTGGCAAAAAATACAATCTCACCGGTTGGAAACTCAATCTTTCTACCAACCCGTCCCGCTATCTGCACCAGTGCCGCCTCATCAAAAATTGCTTCCTGACTGTTGAAAACGCCAACAGCAACATTAGCAATGGTAATTCCGCGCTCCAAGATTGTAGTCGTCACCAGAATAGCAATTGCTCCATCACGAAAATCAGCAATTTTTTGATTCCGGTCTTCATCTTGTGAGTGAACTGATTCGACTGCTGAAAATTGTGGCTGCAATACACGTTGCAGCCACTCGGCGCTTTTAATTGACGGTGCAAACAAAAGAATCGGTCGTTTGCTGGCAAGCTGTTTTTGCAGCCAGCGCCGTACAATTGCCGGCACTTTATTCGCCGGTAAAGTATAGAGTTTTATTCTAGGTTCCGGTAAGGCAAAGCCATGGTATCTTGCAGGCAGAATATGAAACTGGTAACCGACATTGCGTAGTTGGCGGCGCACTTTCGATGAGGGTGTTGCCGAAAGCAAGACGATGCTCCCCTCAGGAGCCAGTGATTGCTGGACAGCATATTCAAGAAAGTCAGTGCCTTTGTACGGAAAGGCATCGTGTTCATCAACGATGATGAGATCAAAAGCCTGATGGAAGTGCAGCAATTGATGGGTTGTTGATACGACTAGCGGTGCGAACTGCTTATTCATTGGGCTACCGCCGTAAAGCGCAATGATATCCACACCTATGAAGGCAGCTTTAAAGCGTTCATATATTTCAATAACGATATCGCGCCGCGGTATTGCCCAGCAGATATTTTTTCCTTGCTGCAATGCGGCTATTACCAGCTGGAAGGTCATTTCTGTTTTACCGCTGCCAGCGACACTCCATATAAAATGTTTCTGAGCGCCGTGTAGGCTGGTCAGAAGGGCATCAGATATTTTCTGCTGAGCAGCGGAAAGTTTGAGATTGATGCCGAGGTGCACTTGCTGTTTTATATGTGGCGGCGTTTTAACGTAGAGCTGGCTGCATTCCCGAATTTTACCGAAAGCAATGCACTGCCGGCAATACAGGCATTGCTTTTCGCACCGCAGACAATAGTGCGCGCCAAACAAAGCTTGGTTCTGATTCCCGCAGCGTCTGCAAATATAGTGTCCTGACTTATTTTCCACTCGGATATCAATTGCTTGCGCTCCATAATCTGCAGTCTCACTTAGGCGCCCATAGCTTATTTCTCCCATAAAAAAAGTCCTCCTGTAGCTTATTTCGCGCAATTCACAAAACTCTTGACAAAAAACCGAAAAATTAGTAATATATTTACTGTACTGCGGGTGTAGTTTAATGGTAGAACAAGAGCCTTCCAAGCTTTTAGCGTGAGTTCGATTCTCATCACCCGCTCCATTTTAATGATTAAAAACAGTTGTTCGGTTGAACAATTTTCGGGTGTTGACATTGTCAGCACCTATTTATTTTATATAAGGGGTTTTATTATGGCTATTATGATCGCTCTGCTACCGGCATTGCTTTGGGGAATTATCCCGCTGCTTATCACCAAAATCGGTGGTTCAATCCGCCAACAAATTATTGGTATAACCAGTGGCGCACTTATTTTTGCAGGTATTACTTTTTTCTTTACTAGTCCTGTATATACTTTGCAAATTATATTAATCAGCTTCCTTACCGGATTCATGTGGACGGTCGGCCAGATTTACCAATTAAAGGCTTTCAAATTGATTGGTGTTTCCCGAGCGATGCCACTTTCAACCGGTATGCAGCTTATCGGTACAGCTTTAGTAGGTGTGGTAGCATTTGGTGAATGGAATACTCCTTTTCGCTTGATAACCGGAGCAATAGCCATCTTACTAATCATTGGCGGTGTCTTTTTAACTGCTTTTACTGAAGCCAGCCAAAGTGAAACCAGCGGCTTGATGCGACGTGGCTTAATGATGTTAGCATTGTCATCACTAGGTTATATTTTATATGTGGTAACCTTGCAAGCCTTTGCTATCGATGGTATAAGTGCAATTCTGCCGCAAGCAATCGGTATGGTGGTCAGTGCTTTCTTGATGACCATGAGAAACACTGAGGAAAATACCGAGGCTATTTTCACCAAAAGAACGCTGCTGCTTACCTTGCCTGGTATTTCATGGGCAAGCGGGAATATAGCAATGATTTATGCTAATAGTCTGGTAGGGGTTGCAACCGGATTTTCACTTTCGCAACTTGGAGTTATTATCTCAACCTTAGGCGCAGTGTTCCTCTTTAAAGAAGAAAAAACTAAAAAGGAATTACTTTTCGTAATTGCCGGTGTGCTGTTAGTTGCCATTGGCGGAGTAGTTATCGGACTTACTAAATAAAAACTAAAAAAGCTCAGAAGCAAACTTCTGAGCTTTTTGTTATTTTTGAGCAATTTCTACGAAAAGATAAATGCAAGCATTATAGGCGGCGATTTCGATAAAGTGCGACCGCCAAAACAATGCCTGATACTGCGGCCAGGAAAATCATTGATTGCAAAAATGGCATGAAATTGTAGCTTGTGCTCTGCCATATTTTAGGGAAATCTTGTGCAATATGAGCTGTTGGTAATAAGTTGGCCAGAAACTTCATTGGTGCCGGCATCATTTCTTGAGTAAGTCCCATCATTCCCGAAAGAATCATTGAGCTAAAGTAGATAGTCATCGTGATTGCATAGCATGGACCAAATCTTTTGGTAAGCATAGCAATCCCGTATGCCAGCACAAAAAATAAAATCGTCATTATATAAAGTGAAGCAATTAATAGCACCGCACTGAATACTGTTGGCGCAAGTACTGGAAAGGCCAGGCAAACTACTAATGTATAAAGGATGTATCCGATTGTAACTACAATTAGGTTAGCAATTAATTTAGCTGATAACATTGAAACATTACTGTAGCCAAATAAATTCATTCTTTGCGTGACACCTTGTTCCAGTTCTTGCGAGAATGTTGACGAAAATCCTACGAACACTAATGCTAAAGGAATCATCGAAGCATTGCTGATAAATATCTGCGTTGCTAATGCATCTTTAAAGGCTCCCGCTTGCGAACTAAAGGCAGCAATAAAGATAATTGTCATGACGATTGGAAATATCCCGCCGAAGAAAACGGCAAAGAAATTACCAAATGTATTATAAAGTTCGTAAATGATTAAGTTTTTTTGGAAAAGTTTAGTTTTCATAACGTTTACCTCCATTGTTATTCAAGATTGCATTGTACGACATGATTTCAATATCGCTGTTAGAGCGTTTAAAGTTAATGTTTTTATCAATGAGATGCTTGGCGATTTCTTGTTCATGGTCTTTATCTTGACAGCCAAGTACAATCAGATGATCCGGTCCATAAATTTCATCACGCTTATTAATTTCTGCCTCATGCTTTGGTGTACGGTCTAAAACAATAACCGAATACCCACAATACTTCGCAAAAAGCTCTGTTGTATAATCGAAATCAACAACCTTACCTTTATCCAAAATCAAGATTTTATTAACTAATTGTTCTAATTCATCATAGTAATGCGAGACCAGGCAAATAGTCGCATTCTTACCTTGATACCATGCTCGAACTTTTTGCATTAATTGTTGCCGGGTTTCAAAATCAAGGCCTGAAGTTACCTCATCAAAGAAAGTAATCGGGGCATCTTGCATAAGTACCAAAATCAATGTGAGCCGTTGTTTTTGTCCACCAGATAAATTTTTATACTTCTTTTTAAGTGATGCCTCAAAATCGAAGAAAGCAATTAATTCCTGAAGTTTCTCATTGTTCTTAATTTTAGTATTTAAAATTGTTTCTATAACTTTAGATATCGGCATAAGTTCACTATAAGTATTTGCTTGTAGATGGACTGCCATTTGTTCCGGCCGTACACTTGAATCAATACTTCCTGAATATGGTACTAAACCAAGACAAGCATTAATCATTGTGCTTTTCCCGGCACCATTGGCGCCAATTATACCAATTCTATCACCAGAGTTAAAAGTGATTGGTCGTTGGATATCTAATGCTTTTTGATCTTTAAATGTAACGGTTAAGTTTTGAATAGTAATCATTATTCATTATCCTCTCTGAAGTTAATACAGGCTAATACTCCCGCATCATGGTTTTGTATTGTTAATTCTATGTTTAAAATATTGCTGTAATACGCTGCTATATAGAGCCCTAAACCATGCCCTTTTACGGTTGTCACTTGCGATCTGATAAATGGTTCGAAAATATTTTTCAACAAACTTTCCGGTATTGTCTCACCAGAGTTAAAGATACATAATTTTCGACCGCTTTGATATATTTTAATTATTCCTTTGCTTTCAGTATATTTCACCGCATTAGTCAGGACATTATCAATAATCTGAAACAATAGCGTTGGGTCTGATACTACTTGCAAGTTCATCTCATCTTGTTGAACTACAAGTTGCTTATCTTTGATTTGGGTTTCGTGTTGTTGAATAATTGTTGTTGTAAATTCAGCAACTTTAATATCAACCGCTTCAACTTGATTTTGTTCTACTTGGGTGAGCGACAAAATTTCATCAATAATCTTACGCATTGACAAGAGTTCCCGCTTCACTTCACCAAGATATTGTTCTTTATCTTTGTATTTACCTACACCATCGATCATACCGTCAACAAGTAATAAGGCTGCCGCTACCGGGGTCTTCAATTGGTGTGAAGAAGCCATAACAAATAATTGTTGCCGTTCTTTTTGTTCAAGCAATAATTCATTTTGCACCTGCAGTTCTTGAATTGATTTACCAAGATGGGTATATAATTGATTCAAGGTTCGTGCCAACGTGCCAAATTCATCATCTTTTCCTTCAGGAATAAGCGGGGCATTACTAACATCATTTTGCATCGTTTTCGCGTACTTCGCCATTCGCTCAATCGGCTTAGCCAATAACCGACTAAAAATAAAGGCACTGATAATCACCAGTAAAATTACTAAAAGGGTAATCATTGGCAAGCTCTGAATAATAATTGGCATCAGTTCAGTCAGCTGCGGTGTTACTGTTGATGACATTGTTAAGAACATAGCATCATCACTACTGGTCATACCGACATAATTGGTATAGCCCACAGTGTCCGATTTCACCCCGGATTCCATAACAAAACTCGATGCACTTGAACTATGAATAATTGTCGTGCCTTCACTAAAATCTTCAATAGCGAATCCTTGTTTAAATTCCGAAAATTCAACACCAAATTCGGCACCGCTAAAGTTAAATTTATTTTGCAGGTTATCCAATTTTAAATCACTTTTCAGCGTTTCAAAATCAATATTATCTAAATCAAGATCTTTATATGGATAGCTGCGGATTGCGTCAAAAGTAGCTTTTAAATCCTCATCGGTAAGGGTTACATTAAATGAACCGAATGCCGAGCAAACCGCTACTGTATAACCGGCTTTAGGGATACGGGCAGTAAAATAGTTTGTGTTCCCGACCTCAACACCGGATACAATACAAGAATCATTGGTTTTATATTGTTCCTGCAAGTCATAAACTGTTTGCAAATCTTGAGTATGGCGATAGTCAACATATAAAGATGGAAGCATCAATATAAAGTAAGCAATAATGAAAGTTGAAATAATCATCGCCATCAAGCCACTATATAGAAATACTCGTTGTGATAATTTCATAACTATACCTCACTTTGAAATTGATAACCAATTCCGGTTATTGTTTTAACAAAATTATATGGCAGTTTTTTACGCAGATTCTTAATGTGCGCGTCAATAACCCGATCATTGGCAAAATAGTCATCAGGAAAAATTCGTTCTAATAACATTTCTCTTGAAAAAACTCGTTTGGGCTGACTGTTAAGTGTCTGTAATAACAAAAACTCTGTTAATGTCAGCTGCAAATTTTCACCATCATAATAAGCTTGATAGCCAAGTTCATCAATAACTAAACCATGCTCATCAATGACTGCACTCTGTTTACCCCGTCGTAAAATCGCCTCAATTCGCTTTAATAAAACAATCGGTGAGAATGGCTTGATAACATAATCATCCGCATATAAATTAAACGCCTTAATTTGCGTTTGTTCATCTGCCAGCGCGGTTAACATAATAGTTAATGTTTCCGGGAACTGCTCTTTAATATATTGCAACACTTCTAGCCCACTTTTTTCTGGAACCATAATATCCAAAACTGCGACATCATAACGACTCTTTTTCAATGCCTCAATAGCACTAGTCCCATCAGCAACATGGTCTACTATATAATCTTGCATCTTCATATATTCGAGCGTCACATCAGCAATAGTAGGCTCGTCCTCTAAAAATAAAACTCTTGTCATATAAATTCCCTCCAACTTACATTTATTATGCCATATAGTTATGAATTTTTTATGAATTTTTTGCAGAAATGTTATGAAAAAAATAAGCAATCAAATTAAATTTGATTGCTTATTCAGCTTACTTTTTATATAAAATTCCCAGTCCGCATGCATGTGGACCAATATGTACGCCAACAACCGGACTTAAATCGGCAACTTCATAAGTGATATCCGGATAGACTTCTTTAAAGCTGGCTTCAATCGCCTGCAATAAATCATCCTTACTTGAATGCAGTAAAACCACTTTTTCAATTGGTCGTTTCTCCGATAATTCAACAACCTTGCGAATTGCTTTCTTAAAAGTACGCTCCTTCGTCGCGACTTCAATAACACCATTATTTACAGACAGCAATGGCTTAATTTGCAATAAGCCGCCGATTGCTGCCTGGGCTGCGCTAATACGTCCGCCACGCTTTAAAGCATCTAAGTTATCTACATAGACAAGTATTTCTACCCGATCAAATGCATCATGAGCGTAATCAATAACCGCTTGCGGGTCTTGATTACTTTCCGCAAAAGCAATAACATCTTTTACAACAAGCGAACCAATAGCCGTTGTTGTATTGGTATCAATCACATGAATATTAATACCGTCAATCATACTTTGTGCTGATTGCGCTGATTGATTTGTTCCACTCAATTTTCCCGCGATAGTAAAAACAAAAATATCGGTATAACCATCAGCCTTTAATCGCTCATATGTTTCTAAGAACTCTCCTGCTGATGGTTGAGAAGTCGAAGCCAGAAGCCCTTCTTCCAACGCTGAGTAAAATTCTGTAGCTGATATTTCATATAAATCCTTTGAAGGTTGATTATTTACAATAACGTATAATGGCTGGACGGTAACATTTAAATCAGCAAATTGATCTGGTGATACTGCCAGTGTTGAGTCCATAATATATGCGAATTTTTTCATTTTTTCAACTCCTTATTTTGATACTCTAAGTATAATCTATATCCCTAAAAACTGCAATCAAATTTACAATGTTACAAAAATATAAGCCATAATAAATTGCATTGACCAGTAATTCATTTTATAATAGACAAGAACCTATTTTTAAACTAGGAGGATAGCGTATGCGAAATCAAAGAAACTTCGAAGAAGATCATTACAATGATCAGCCAAGACGACCTAAAAAAACGCGGGTCCGCAAAGGCCGAGTATTCTTTACTATATTATCATTAATACTTGTTGTTGGTATTTTTTCTGCCGGTGGTTTTATTGCTTATACGGCATACAACGCCTGGTCAACTTGGCAAGGTATTGTCGATCCTAATCAGACCAGTCCCAATATTGACGTCAGTAATGAACCGTTTACTGTTTTATTCATTGGTGTAAACACCACTGAAGAAGGCAGTACTTTAGAGAATGGATTAGCTGACTCATTGATTCTGGCGGCAATTAATCCCCAAACTAAGCAGGCTGATTTAATCAGTATTCCGCGGGATACTTATATGCAAATAACTTGTGAAGACAATTACCGCGATAAAGTGACTCACAGCGGCGCCGGCGGTACTCAGTGTATTGTAGACACCTTAAGTCAGTTCTTCGAAATTCCGATAGATTATTATTTCAAAATTGACTTCGCCGGCTTTATGTCGATTGTTGATGCCTTAGGCGGCGTTGAAATGGATGTCCCGGACTTGCGCGAAGGATTTGCCCAATGGCCAGGAATGGACGACTATCCACCGCCACCGGATGAAATGATTGATGGTCAGCAGTGGTGTGAACAAAACAGTAAAGGCGAAATCTACACGATTTGTTTCAACCAATTTGGGATGCAGACGCTTGATGGCGAGCATGCCTTAGCAGTGGCACGGACCCGTCATTACGATAATGACCAAGGACGAAGCGCACGGCAAGCAGAACTAATTAAAGCGATTGCTAAAAAGATGGTCAGTTTTAATGGAATTGCTAACCTCAACTCAGTATTGAACACAGCAAAGGACTACATGTCAACCAACATTGGTCCTAATCAAATCGCTAACTTCTTCAGTCTTGCTCAGCAAGTGTTGAGTGACTCGGGAAATGATGCTGATAACTTCGCAATGCGCACATTACAAGTTCAAACCAGCGATTATATGTTCTACGGTGATATGGGCTATGCGTCATATGGCGAACCCAACCTCGCCAATGTGCAGGCAATCATTGATGAGCTGAACATTATTCTTGGCAAATCACCACTAGTGATTGATCCGAATTTTAAATACAATGTAAATACTGATTATCCGCAACCACTTATCTACGAAGATTTTAATGATACTAGTAGTTCTGATGATTATGAATAAAAGGTGATACTCGCCAGGCCGCAAAGGTCCTGGCGGGTATTTTTTGTGTAACAAAACAAAACCCCATCCGGCCATGTTGCCGGATGGGGTTATTTTTTTCGCTATGCGGTAAAGTAATCTGCTAACATAATTAGTAATGAAACGTCCCGTACTTTATCAATAAAATTGCGATAGATAATGTTTTGATTTTTTACTTCAACGAGGACTTCACTTTTTACGACTTCAACCCGGGCTACTTCGCTCCAGAGTATCAATGTACCTTCGCAGTTGATACCACGCTCAGTAACCGTTAGTGCATCTGCAAAACTAAGTTGTTTGTTATCAGCAATTTTATTGAGTGCACGAGTCATTTTATATTCAAGCCAAGCATCATCAAATGCTGAAAGGGCATTTTGTAAGCCTACGTAGCGCATTCCCAGAAGATGGTATTTTTTATCTTGGTTAATAATAACCACTTCATAGTAGTTACGAATCGGGATTAAGAATCCAGCGTAATAAACGCGTTTAATCCAACGAATATCTTGTACTTCTTTAATATTGAAGTGACGTTCCCAAAAGAAGTATTTCTTAATAACAATATGATTTTTATATACTTTAATTGTATTAAACATAGCAACAATTTGCGATATAATGACTAATACAATTGCAAACATAACCAGATTGTGAGCCATCATTGCAAGTCCATAATACGATGGCATTTTCTCTTCAGCTGCTGCCAGCAAATCTTGTGGGAAGAACGACAACGCAATAGCCACAAAATACAGGACGATTACTAAAATCACAATGCGAATGGCATAGAGAAAATAATTACTGCGAACAATAATCGGGTCTTTTTCATCCAGGGTAATTTTGCTATCCACCTTGCCCATGCCAGTGTCCTCCATTGCTGTTGCTTTTTTCAAAGAAACTTTTTCATTTACTGGTTTATCTGTTTTATCCTCTTTTTTCTTTTCTGCTTCTGTCACAGCTTTCGCCTCAGTCACTGGCTTTTCAACAGTGTTGCCGGTAGTTTGGGCTTCTGCTGCTTTCTTGGCAGCACGTTCATCTTGGAATTGTTTATATTTATTCTTAGCATTTGCAGCCAATTCTTTAGTTTTGTTACTTGTAGTCGCCGCCAGTTCTTTGGCTTTTTTACCGGTAGTTGCAAAGAACACTGCTACTGCAGACGGTTCTATCTCATCGGTTGTTTGCTTCTGTTCAGCCGAACTTTCTTTCACTTCAGCTTTTGCTGATGTCCCTACTGCTTCCTTAGCCGCTGGCTTAGTTTCCGCTGCTTCAGTGGTAGTCACAACACCTTTTGCATCGGTTACTTGTTCATCCGTCTTTTCAGTTATATCAACAACTTTTTCTGGTTCATCCGCTTTTGTTTTTTTTGTAGCGGCTTTACCCGGTGCTTTAGCTTTTTTAGTAGCATCAGACTTGGTTGCTTTCTTCTGCGCCGGCTTCTTCGTTGTTGTTTTCTTAGTTGTTTTTTTTGTACTTGTCGACGTTTTTTTGCTTTCTTTATTTTCTACCGTTTCTTTTGCAGTTGATTCAGTTTTAGCAACTGACTCTTTTGTATCAGCTGCTTTTTTATCCTCAGCCATTGCGCACCTCTTCCAATTGTAATATTCTTCCTATATTGTATCAATAAACGCCCAGTCTTTCAATATTATTTATATAACAAAAAAGACACCTTAAAGGTGCCTGTAGTTTCTGAATGGTGCCGGCTAAAGGACTTGAACCCTCAACCTACTGATTACAAGTCAGTTGCTCTACCAGTTGAGCTAAGCCGGCAAATATACTTGAACAATTATCCAATTTCATTGTCAAGTCTGCGTCTCATCAGTCGGCGCTTATCTTTCCGCGAACTTGAATAATTCTTCTGCGTCTATTATTCTGATACTTATTATAACTATCAAAACTCAGCTTATTATATTATGTCAACACAGCCATAAAATAAAAATGGTGGAGGATGACGGGCTCGAACCGCCGACCCTCTGCTTGTAA
Source organism: Culicoidibacter larvae (assembly GCF_005771635.1). Taxonomy (GTDB): domain Bacteria; phylum Bacillota_I; class Bacilli_A; order Culicoidibacterales; family Culicoidibacteraceae; genus Culicoidibacter; species Culicoidibacter larvae. The sequence goes on from NZ_VBWP01000007.1 coordinate 51,424, forward strand.
GGCAGATGCTCTCCCAGCTGAGCTAATCCTCCGCTTTGTCGACAAGATTTATTATATCAGAAAGCCAAAAGTGAAGCAATATAAAAATGCTATTTTTATTGTTTTTTAATCTTTATTGTGAAAAATAACAAAACCGCAACTCCATGGAGTTGCGGTTTTGCCTATTCATGAAAAATTTCGTTACGAATAATGTTTGTTTTCTCAGCCCGATCGGCTTCATCAACGAATTCACGCCAGCCACCTTCAGTTAAAGCGTTCTGTCCTTGAATAACATCTAAACGCTCCATATCAAACTTGTCGCTGAAGATATCAGCAATGTTAAATATCTCGGTTAAAGGAATGTTCGTTTTTACTGCACCGCTTAAAGACGGAACCGCCCGAACATAACACTTGGCAACATTATCCATACATTCATTCTTAAGTGCCATAATTAATTCTAGCTGGCGATTGGCACGGTTCTCACCATTAGATGCCCCGCGATAGCGAATATAAGCCAGTGCTTGCGGACCGCTCATACGCATTTCCTCACCAGCAGTAAAACAATAATTTTGGTCATCCTTACCATAATCACTGCAGAAGGTACCGGTTGGTACAATGTCCACGCCACCTAAAGCATTAACAATATCAATAAGTCCATCCATAGTAATCAGTGCATAATAATCCACTGGCAACCCGAGGAATGCCGACGTGCTTTCCGCCAGGCAGTCGATACCGTTTTGCATATATATACGGTTGATGTTTTCCTGCCCGCCGGTACAAGTAACCGGTATGTAAGCATCACGATAAATCGGTAATGCGTATGCTTTTTTATCTTTAAAGTTTGCCCCAACATAAGTGATTGAATCAGTGTATGCTGAATTAATATCCGCATGACTGTTGTTATTATCATCAAGACCGAGAATCAAAATACCTTTAGTATTAGGAATATTCGAAGCAGTTGAGAAGGTACGCCACTCAAAAGCAGAAAATAAGCCGATGATTGCCGGCAACTGGGTCAATAACAAAATTGCCAGCGCTGCTGCTACAATATTACGCATACGAAAGAAACGGCGCTTCTTCTTTTTCTTAGGTTCAACATATTGCTTGCTGTTATGAGTACGGTTTTCTTTGCGTTTTCCGGATTTGCGTGAGCGTCGTCCGCGCGACTCATAAATTTCATCTTCTAATTCATCGAGTTCGTCATCATCTAATTCATCCAAATAGAAAGCAACATTCAAATCATCATGATCTTCATATTGGTTTGACTTTCGGTTTCTGCGACTCATATTATTTTTAGCCATGGAATTAATACTCACATCCTTCATTTTTTACGCTAACTTAATCATTTTACCACATTCCAAATTTGATGGCAAAATCGTTTGTTTTTGATGAATTTTTGGAAAAGCAGCGAGCCGCGGTGCTCGCTACTTTTCTGACTTTCTCCCCCTAAAAATTTTCTATATATATGTATTTAGTCAAATTGTACTTTCTTCATTTATAAATAATGCTATACTATGTTGGAAAGGATTTGAAGTTATGGATCGCAATATTTATTTGGCTGTTTTTTTGATTTTGATTGAGGATGGGCGGATTTTGTTGTTGCAACGCGACAATACCGGCCACGAGGATGGCAATTGGTCGTTGCCTGCCGGGCATGTGGAACATGGCGAGTCTGCAAGTGCGGCAATGATACGCGAAGCACGTGAGGAAATTGGCATTGAGTTAGTGCCGGAAGAATTGCAGCAAGTGTTTACTATGCATCGGCAGTCTTCAGACCGGACATATATTGATTTATACTTTACTGCCGGCAGTTATGTCGGTAAGGCACACAACTGTGAGCCAGAGAAGTGCAGTAATCTTTTGTGGTTTGAACGAAATAAATTACCGCTCAACACTATTGATTATGTTCACGAGGTGCTTAACGCCTTGCCTAAAGGCTCTTTTTCTGAGCATGGGTTTTAATTATTAGTCTACTATTATTGTAGATTTACCTGTTTCAAACTATTTTTAAACAAGCTATTTCAGTGAAAATAGCTTGTTTTTTTATTTTTTTACAAAATTACTTTACCTGTCGTAGTAATTGTAGTATACTAGTTTTAGAATTACTACGGCAGTCGTAGTAAAGTGCTGAGAGGAGTGAATATTTTGATTAGCAGTGATGTGATGCGCGGATATAATGATACGATTATTCTGGCAATCTTGGCCCATGAAGATTCGTATGGTTATGAGATCAGCAAGCGAGTTGAAGATGAATCTGACGGTAAATATATTATCAAGGAGACGACACTTTACTCTGCGTTTGCACGTTTAGAAAAAAATGGTTATATAATGTCCTATTCCGGCAGTGAAACGAATGGTCGGGCGCGAACATATTATCGGATTACCCCGACCGGGCGGAATTACTATCAGGAAAAATGTCATGAGTGGGAATTAACAAAAGAGGTTATTAATAAGTTTACTTTGGAGGTATAAATATGGAAACGATTCAAAATTATGTAGAGGTTATGTTTAAGGATTTTCCTAGAACCAAAGCTATGGTTGATTTGAAATCAAATATTCTGGATACAATGGAAAACAAGTATCAGGCTTTACTTGCTGAGGGTAAAAGCGAAAATGAAGCTGTTGGTATGGTAATCAGCCAGTTCGGTAATATTGACGAATTGAAAAAGGAATATGGTATTCTTGATGAGCAAGATGATACCGTTGCTTACGATTACTTAACACATGACGAAGTGGCCGGATATATTAAGTTTCAAAAACTATTCGGTAAAATGCTGAGCCTCGGTGTGGCTCTGATTTTGCTCGGGATTATGATAATGATTTTTTCAACATCAACTTGGTTCGAAAATATGGCTGCGCTTTGCTTTTTCTTATTGCTGGCTTGTGCGGTTGCCCTTTTCATTTTCTTCGGTATGCAGTCGGGACGTTACAAAAAAATTGATCGCTTCGAGTTTCGCTTAACTGGTGATGATATTGTTTGGGTAACTGAACTTAGTGAAAAGTTCCGAACTTATTTGCAAGCGGCAATTACAATCGGCACAACTATTATTATTTTAGGTGTAGCACTCACAGTTTTCTTTACAACAATTTATCCAGTTGCTGATAATCTCTCAACGTTACCATTGTTTACTACAATAATTATTGGTGTATATTTCTTTATTACTGCCGGGATTGGCGATTCAGCTTATAAAAAGTTGTTGCAGGATAAAGAGATGCGCGAAGAGGCTGAGCGTGAAGCAAGATTTGGCTGGCTCTTCGGGATAACAATGCCACTTGCTGCAATGTTGTTCTTAGTTCTTGGTTTGGCCTTCAATCTTTGGTATATTGCCTGGATTGTGTTCCCGATTGCTGCTATCGGAACAACTGCGGTGGTACAAATTTTAAATCATACCATTCGCTCTTAGGGGTGAAATTTAAAAGGCCGCGAGCTTAGCTCGCGGCCTTTTTTCCTTTATCCGATAACCTCAATATTTTCCAGGCCGCCATAAATTGTCCACCATGGAACTGCGCCTTTTGCCAACAGCTCATTAAGGGCAGTAATGTTGTAGGTACCTTCTTTTTTCAACCAAGTATCCAGTGCGGCATCGCTTAAGCCGTAGGCGGCAACGCCGTTTTGCCAAGTCGCGCGGCCACAGAGCACACCTGAGAATGGTGTGCCGGCTTCGGTCGCCAGAGTGATGGTGTCGCGGAACTGCTCAGCAGTGACGCCAGCGCTGAGGTAGATAAATGGTAGTTTAGCTAAGTCAGCTGCCGCGTGGAAGTGTTTAATGGCTTCTTCTTTGGTGTAGGCAAATTCACCTTCGGCATAGCCTTCAACGTATTTGATGTTAATTGGCACTTCCAGTTTTAAAACATCTACACCGTAACGTGGTTTAGAAAACTCTTCAATAGCCGCATTGACATATTGCGGTTTTTTTTGCGCATATTCAATGCCTGACATGTCATCCATTTGGTGATCATAAGTGATTGGTTCTAAGAAGAATGGAATATCAACCGCTTTACATTCAGCACCAATTCGTTCAATCCAGGCATGTTTTAATTCCAGGATATCTTGTGGTTCATATGGATCATAATAAATTAATATTTTAACTGCGTCGCCATGATGCTCTTTAATGCGCAGTGCTGAAAGATCATCAATTAAGTCCGGTAAGCGCCCCGGGGTTTCAACATCATAGCCGGTTTTCTGATAAGAAAGCAGCAATCCGGTTTGTTCATGGCGAGCGGCAATTGCCGGGGTGCCATATTGTAAGTCCAATAAAATTGCTGACGCATATGGCGTCAGTTCGCGTGACACCGCGGTTTTAAAATATTCTACTTCTTCAACACTCGCCTCGTGGCCTTTTGCTTTGCTGATCATTTTCACCATTGAACCACGTTGGTCAATAGCAAGTGCGGCAATAACGCCGTTATCATCTGATAATCGTTGCAAACCGGCAAATTTTCCTTTAGTCATGGTAATCATTTTAGTATCCTCCTATGCTATCTCTTGTTTTAATTGTATCGTTGTTTTTAGGTGGTGTAAAGGATAAGGCTCAAAGAAAAAGGCGGTCCGAGCCGGACCGCCTTTTTCAGCATTTGAATAAAAACTTACGGGAATAGGTGTTCATTCTTGCTTTTCATTTAGTCGTATCGCTTGTAGGCAAAACGTCTTTTTCTACTTCCATCCTCCTTATTTGTTAAATTGTGTTATTCATCCACGATAAAAATATAAATCTAAATGTGATTTTTTACAACTAATATGTTCTAAAAAAGTGATATAAAATTTAATAAAGCATATTGGTTGTTTGCCAGCAAAAACGAGTATATAATTTTAGTTCATTTTTTATGTAAAAAGCAGACAAGTGTTACTTGTCTGCTTTTGCTTTCTTCTCAAAAAAGAATCGGCGTTCTTCTATATTATAATTAATTTTGTATACATAGCCATAGTCTAATTGTGTACGAAGTTTCTGCTTCTTTGTAGTTATAGTTTCGCTGCCACGGGTCATAACTCCGGCTCTGCTGTATTGATGCGATACTTCGAAGACATAGGTGCCGCTTGGAAGTATATATACATAGCCACCATTGCGTGTAACTACATTCTGCGGTTCCCGGTCATCAATCGTGTGAATAGTAACACCTTTACCGTCTAATACTTCAACAGCTAAAGGTGTTTCGGTTTTCAACTTTTGTTTTTTATTACGATTGTGTATTGCAAAACCAATACCTACTATAACCACGCCGACCATAACAATACCATATATAATAAAATAATATTCCATGTTATACTTCCTTCACATCGGCATCAAATACTTCAGTACTTGCCGATTCATGAGTTTCTAATAAAGAGAACATTCTATGGAATTGAGTTGGACCTAAGGCTTCGCAATCCAAAACGGTTTCTTCTCCGGTTTGTAAATTTATCATTCTTAAATTGATTGTATCGGTTGTTGAACCTTGTGATACGGTACGGTATCCAAAAGAATAATCAGCTAATTTATAAGTTCCTTTTAGGTGATTGCGTTTGTAATAGCGTAATTCTGCGTTATCAATTTCAATGCGAATATTCTTGCCAATAATCGCATCATAAATGAAGTATACCATGATTAACAGCGCAATTGCTGCGATTGCCAATAGCGCCATGTTGTTACTGCCAATTTTCGGAAAGAAGATTGAAAGCACAATATAAGCTATGATTGCCAGAGCAATCGGTCCGAGAATTCCGTAGAATAAATTTTTCACCATGTTCATTGGTGTTCTTTTAAATGTTTGCATGTCTGGTTACCCCTAACTTTTTCTTATATTTCCTTAATAATAGCAAATAACCAATGTAAAAACAATTGTTAATCTGATGAAAAATGTGAAGATTATGAATAGGCAAAAAGGACTTTATAGAGCGGCGAAAAAGCAACTATATTTTAGTTGCTTTTTCGCTGCATTTTATACTACTTTTCCTTATTATTATTCAATCGGGGGTTTGATTTTTTATAGATAATAAGGCCAAGTGCTAAGAGTATCATTGGCACACCAATAATTAATGCGGTGTCGCTGCTTCCGGTAATCGGTAATTCCGGTTCCGGAGTAACTGGATCTACCGGATCAATCGGTATTTCCACTGGTGCCCAAACTGCATATAGCGTGGTATCGCTAGTAATCGTAAAGTTATCATTTTCATTATAAATAATTGCACGGGTATTTTGACTTGGCGTCATTGACCACCCTACAAAGATATATCCATCTTTTTCAAGCGTGTGTTTGCCTAAGATGGTTACTAGTGCATCACAGTCATACAAGTGCGCATCAGTTGGTGCTTCTCCGGCAGTATGACCATTACCATCGTAGAATACTTGGTATTGCACCGGTAATTCTACTTCGGTACCACCACCATCATTAACAGTGGCGATATTTTTCAGTGTTCCGTCTCCGGCAGGAAGCGGCGTTGCCAAAGTAACATCAAAGGTTACTACAACTTCTTCATCTACATCAAGGCTGGCAATAGTAATTCCAGCTTTAATATCACCGGCAAATGCTACGCCATTTACTTGCAGATTAGTAATTGTGCTACCGGCAAATTCAGTATCAGCCAACTCATCTTTAATGATAATATCACTACCGGCAGTATCGCCAATATTTTTGTAGGTAATTGTATATGTCAACGTTTCGCCGGCACTCGCTTTGCCATCACCACTTGGTTCGCTCACTTCTTTTTTACCAGTATATTCCGGTCCTTTAGAAGTTATTGGTCGCTCAATTGGAATTTCAGTTTCAGCTTCAAATCCATTTGCCGTCGCAATATTAGTCAGTACGTAGTCACCAACAGCGAGCGTATCTGCCAAAGTTACTTTAAAACTTACGGTAACACTTGCGCCCGGCGCGAGAGTTCCGACATTTATCCCGGCTTTTATATCACCGGTATCAGCAGTACCATTTACTTGAAGATCACTGATTGTGCTGCCGCTAAATTCAGTATCGGTTAACTCATCTTTAACAATAACATTTTCAGCATCTTTGTTGCCTTCATTAGTAAAGGTAATGGTATACTCAAGGGTTTCGCCGGCATTCGCTACGCCATCACCACTTGGTTCAACTACTGTTTTGGTTCCAGCAAGACGCGGTGCAGCATCAGTTGGAATTTCTTTTTCAGTTTCTTCACCGTTTGCAGTTGCAATGTTTCTAAGAATGCCATCGCCATTTGGTAATGGATCACTTAAGGTAACATTGAAGGTTACAATAACTTCTGCTCCGGCTTCAACCGTACCAACATTAATTCCCGCAGTAATGTCACCACTATGGGTAGCACCATTGACAACTAAGTCGGTAACTGTGCTGCCGGCAAACTCATCATCTGCCAATTCATCTTGAATGATAACATCAGTTGCCGCAAGGTTTCCATTATTTCTATACGTAATTGTATAAGTTAATGTTTCCCCGGCATCAGCTACACCGTTGCCATTAGCGTCAACAACATCTTTAGTACCAACTAAAATTGGTGCTGCATCTGTTGGGATTTCTTTTTCGGTTTCAGTTCCGTCTCCAGCAGTAGCAATATTTTTCAATACGCCATCACCAGCCGGTAGTGGATTTGCCAAGGTAACATCGAAAGTAACTGTCACTGTTTCGCCAACAGCAATTTCGGCAATTACTAAACCAGCTTTAATGCTGCCGCTGTTTGCTGCACCATTAATCATCAAGTTGCTCACTATGCTGCCGGCAAATTCTGTATCTGACAACTCATCTTTAATAGTTACATTCGTTGCTTTAACATTACCTTCATTGGTGTAGGTAATTGTGTATGATAATGTTTCACCAGCGTTCGCCTTACCATCACCGCTTGGCTCCACAACATCTTTAGTACCGACTAGGTTTGGTGCTCCATCAGTTGGAATTTCAACCTCTGGCTCGTTGCCACCGCCAGTTGCGATATTTTTCAATACCCCATCACCGGCAGGAAGCGGATTAGCGAGTACAACATCGAAGGTAACCACAACAGCTACACCCGGTTCAATTGTACCGACATGAATTCCGGCAGTAATATCACCGGCATGATCAACACCATCAACTTTCAAGTTAGTTACTGTGCTGCCAGCAAATTCAGTATCACTTAAAGCATCAGTAATCACAACATCAGTTGCCGCAAGGTTTCCGTTATTCGTATATGTAACTGTATATGATAATGTTTCGCCAGCATTCGCCTTGCCATCACCGCTTGGTTCCACAACTGACTTAGTACCAACTAAGTTCGGTGCTGCATCAGTAGGAATTTCTTTTTCGGTTTCAGTTCCGTCTCCGGCAGTAGCAATATTCTTCAATACGCCATCACCATTTGGAAGCGGGCTCGCAAGTGTCACGTCAAAGGTGATCGTTACACTTGCTCCTGGCGCGAGTTCACCAACATTGATTCCGGCTTTAATATCACTGTTATTCGCTACGCCATCAACTTTCAAGTTAGTTACTGTGCTGCCAGCAAACTCGGTATCATTAAGTTCATCCTTAACAACAACATTTTCTGCTTTTAAAGCACCCGTATTCGTATAAGTAATTGTATACGATAATGTTTCACCGGCATTGGCTTTACCATCGCCACTTGGTTCCACAACATCTTTAGTACCAACTAAGTTTGGTGCGGCATCAGTTGGAATCTCAGTTTCGGTTTCATTACCGTTTGCCGTGGCAATATTTTTCAATACGCCATCACCAGCAGGTAATGGATTTGCCAAGGTAACATCAAAGGTAACTGTTACCGTTGCTCCCGGCGCTAACTCACCAACATTGATTCCGGCTTTAATATCACCAGCATGAGCTGCACCATCTACCATTAAGTTTGAAACTACGCTGCCAGCAAACTCGGTATCAGCCAATTCATCTTTAACAATAACATCTTCAGCTTTTAAGCTACCGTTGTTAGTGTAAGTAATTGTGTATGATAATGTTTCACCAGCGTTGGCTTTGCCATCACCACTCGGTTCAACAACTGCTTTAGTACCATCTAATTTCGGTGCGGCATCAGTTGGAATTTGGGTTTCCGTCTCAGTTCCATCACCGGCAGTCGCAATGTTTTTCAACATTCCGTTCCCAGCAGGAAGCGGGTCGGCAAGAGTAACGTAGAACACTACGCTTACGCTTGCTCCAGGGTTTAAGTCACCAACGTTAATTCCCGCTTTGATGTCACCGCTGTTCGGAATTCCATCAACTTGCAAATTACCAACGCTGCTGCCGGCAAACTCAGTATCAGCTAATTCATCTTTAATAACAACATCTTTAGCAACCAAGTTTCCGGTATTGGTATAAGTGATTGTGTATTCGAGGGTTTCTCCGGCATTTGCTTTGCCGTCACCACTCGGTTCAACGACCGCTTTAGTACCACTTAAAATTGGTGCTGCGTCAGTTGGAATCTCAGTTTCAGTTTCTTTATCACCAGCAGTTGCGATATTTTTCAATACGCCATCACCAGCCGGCAACGGATTCGCTAAAGTTACATCGAAGGTAACTGTTACTGTTGCACCTGCCGCTAAATCACCAACATTGATTCCTGTTTTGATATTACCACTATTGGCAACACCATCAACAAGCAAGTTAGTAATTGTACTTCCGGCAAATTCAGTATCAGCCAACTCATCTTTCACTACTACATCTTGAGCAGCTAGGTTGCCATTGTTTGTATATGTAATTGTATATGCAAGGGTTTCGCCGGCATTTGCTTTGCCATCACCACTTGGCTCAACTACCGACTTACTACCAACTAAGTTTGGTGCCGCATCAGTTGGAATTTCAATTTCCGGCTCATTATCACCACCGGTTGCAATGTTTTTCAACACGCCATCGCCGGCAGGAAGCGGATTGGCAAGGGTTACATCAAAAGTAACCACTACGCTTGTTCCCGGTGCTAATTCACCAATACTAATTCCCGCTTTGATATCACCACTATGAGCAACACCATCTACTTGTAAATTAGTCACTGTACTTCCGGCAAATTCAGTATCAGTTAAAGCATCTTTAGCAATAACTTCTGCTGATTTCAAGTTTCCGGTATTCGTATAAGTCAATGTGTATGTCAAAGTTTCTCCGGCGTTCGCTTTACCATCACCACTTGGTTCTACAACCGACTTAGTATTTTGCACATAAGGAGCTGCATCAGTAGGAATTTCTTTTTCGGTTTCAGTTCCGTCTCCGGCAGTAGCAATATTCTTCAATACGCCATCGCCATTTGGAAGCGGGTCCGCAAGTGTCACGTCAAAGGTGATCGTTACACTTGCTCCTGGCGCGAGCTCACCAATATTAATTCCTGATTGAATACTTCCATTACTATCCACACCATCAACTTTTAAGTTAGCAATCGTGCTGCCAGCAAATTCAGTATCAGCCAATTCATCCTTAATAACAACATTTTCTGCTTTAACGCCGCCGTTATTTGTATATGTGATTGTGTAGCTTAAAGTTTCCCCGGCGCCCGCTTTGCCATCGCCGCTTGGCTCAACAACATCTTTAGTACCAACTAAATCTGGCGTTGAATCAGTAGGAATTTCTTTTTCAGTTTCAGTTCCGTCCCCGGCAGTAGCAATATTTTTCAATACGCCATCGCCAGCAGGAAGCGGATTAGCAAGGGTTACATCAAAAGTAATCGTTACAACCGCACTTGGCGCTAATTCTGCAATCACAATTCCGGTTTTAATGTCACCAGCATTGGCAACACCATCCACTTTCAAGTTGCTCACTGTACTACCAGCAAACTCAGAATCATCTAGAGCATCGCTTATAGTAAAGTTTTCTGCTTTTAAGTTACCGCTATTTGTATAAGTAATTGTATAGCTTAGCGTTTCACCAGCATTTGCTTTGCCATCACCACTTGGTTCAACTACTGATTTAGTACCAGTAAGAACCGGTGCTGCATCGGTAGGAATCTCAGTTTCGGTTTCATTACCGTTTGCCGTAGCAATATTTTTCAATACGCCATCACCAGCTGGTAACGGATTAGCAAGCGTTACGTCAAAAGTAACGGTAACGGTTGCACCTGGTTCCAATTCACCAACGTTAATTCCGGTTTTAATATTACCAGCGTTAGCAACACCATTTACTTTTACATTAGCAACCGTACTACCAGCAAATTCACTATCAGCTAAAGCATCTTTAACGACAACATTTTCAGCTTTCAAGTTACCTGCGTTGGTATAAGTAATTGTATATGCTAACGTTTCGCCGGCATTTGCTTTGCCATCACCACTTGGTTCTACAACTGTCTTAGCACCACTCAATTCAGGTGCACCATCAGTTGGAATTTCTGTTTCAATCTCTTCGCCATTAGCTGTTGCAATGTTATTCAACACTCCGTCTCCGGCAGGTAATGGGTCGGCAAGTGTCACGTCAAAGGTGATCGTTACACTTGCTCCAGGGATTAACTCACCAACATTGATTCCGCTTTGAATATCTCCGGCAGTATCAACGCCGTTTACTTTCAAATTGGTAACCGTGCTGCCAGCAAATTCATCATCCGCAAGCGCATCTTGAACAATAACATCTGTTGCTTTTAAATTACCATTATTCGTGTAGGTTATCGTGTAGCTTAAAGTCTCACCAGCATTGGCTTTACCGTCACCGCTTGGTTCAACTACCGATTTAGTACCGGTTAAGTTTGGTGCCGCATCAGTTGGAATCTCAGTTTCGGTCTCTTCACCATTAGCAGTGGCGATATTTTTCAATACGCCATCACCAGCAGGAAGCGGACTTGCTAAGGTTACATCGAAAGTGACTGTTACTGTTGCTCCGGCAGCTAAATCACCAGTGTTGATACCTAGGGTAATATCGCCAGCGTTTGCCACACCGTCAACTTTTAAGTTCGTAATTGTGCTACCAACAAATTCAGTATCACTCAATGTATCTTTAACAATGACGTCTTTCGCAGTTAAGTTTCCATCATTTGTATAAGTAATTGTATAGCTTAAGGTCTCACCAGCATTCGCTTTACCATCACCGCTTGGTTCAACCACTACTTTCGTACCGCTTAAGTTCGGTGCTGCATCAGTTGGAATCTCAGTAGTTGTGTCTTCACCATTTGCAGTTGCAATATTTCTTAATACTCCGTCTCCGGCCGGAAGCGGATCAGCTAAGGTAACTTCAAAAGTTACAATTACATTTGCACCCGGTGCAAGCGTACCAACATTAATTCCAGTTTTGATATCGCCGCTGTTATCAATACCGTTTACTTTTACATTAGCAATCGTGCTGCCAGCAAATTCAGTATCTAATAATTCATCTTTAACAATAACATCAGTTGCTGCTAAGTTTCCGTTATTGACAAAGTTAATAGTATAACTTAAAGTTTCTCCGGCATTGGCTTTACCGTCACCGCTTGGTTCAACAACAGTTTTGGTTCCTGCCAAATCAGGAGCTGCATCAGTTGGAATTTCAGTTTCGGTTTCATTTCCGTTGGCAGTGGCAATATTTTTCAACACGCCATCGCCGGCAGGCAATGGATTAGCAAGCGTCACATCAAAAGTAACTACTACAGTTGCTCCAGCTGCTAATTCACCAACATTAATACCTGTCTTAATATTACCAGCATTATCTGCGCCGTTTACTTTCAGATTAGTAACAGTGCTGCCAGCAAATTCAGTATCACTTAAAGCATCTTTTACGGTTACATTTTCTGCTTTCACATTGCCATTATTAACATAAGTAATTGTATAGCTCAAGGTTTCGCCAGCATTCGCTTTACCGTCGCCGCTTGGCTCAACCACCGACTTAGTTCCTACTAAGTCCGGTGCCGCATCAGTTGGAATTTCTTTCTCAACTTCTGCTCCGCCAGCAGTCGCAATATTGCTTAACACCCCATCACCGGCAGGCAATGGATTGGCAAGCGTTACATCAAAGGTAACCGTAACTGTTGCTCCGGCTGCCAAATCGCCAACCGCAATACCAGCTTTGATATCACCACTATGAGCAACACCATCTACCATTAAGTTAGTAACTGTGCTACCAGCAAATTCAGTATCAGATAATTCATCTTTAACAACAACATCTTTAGCTGCCAAACTACCATTATTAACAAAACTAATTGTATAACTTAATGTTTCACCAGCATTGGCTTTACCGTCGCCACTTGGCTCAACCACTGACTTAGTACCCACTAAGTCCGGTGCCGCATCAGTCGGAATTTCAATCTCAGGCTCATTATCGCCACCAGTAGCAATATTTTTCAACACGCCATCGCCAGCTGGTAACGGATTTGCTAAGGTTACATCGAAGGTAACTGTTACTGTATCACCAGGTTCAAGTGCACCTAAGTTAATACCAGTTTTAATATCACCAGCAACACTAACACCGTCTACTTGTAAATTAGTAACAACGCTACCAGCAAACTCATCATCAGATAATGTATCTTTAGCGATTACCTCACCCGACACCAAGTTACCGGTATTTGTATAAGTTAAAGTATATGATAATTTTTCACCGGCATTGGCCTTACCATCACCGCTAGGCTCAACGACTGACTTATTATTTTGCACATACGGAGCTGCATCTGTAGGTACTTCAGTTTCGGTAGAAGTTCCCCCGGCAGTAGCAATATTCTTCAATACACCATCGCCAGCTGGTAACGGATCCGCAAGCGTCAGGTCAAATGTGACACTCACACTTGCTCCCGGTGCTAAATCACCAACATTAATGCCAGCAATAATATCACCACTATGAGCAATACCATTCACCATCACATTAGTAATCGTACTGCCAGCAAATTCTGTATCGCGAAGAAGGTCGCGAATGACTACATTCTCAGCAGTCAAATTACCATTATTAATATAAGTAATCGTATATGACAACGTTTCGCCAGCATTGGCTTTACCATCGCCACTTGGTTCGACAACTGATTTTGTACCAGCTAAATCCGGCGCCGCATCAGTTGGAATTTCAGTCTCGGTTTCCTCACCATTCGCAGTCGCAATGTTCTTCAACACACCATCTCCGGCAGGAAGCGGATTGGCAAGTGTTACGTCAAATGTGACGCTCACACTTGCTCCCGGGTTTAATTCCCCAACATTGATACCGCTCGTAATATCTCCGGCAGTATCAACACCATTGACTTTCAGGTTTGTTATAGTGCTTCCGGCAAACTCAGTATCATCTAAAGCATCTCCAATCATAACATCCGTTGCTTTTAAGTTTCCGTTATTCACATAAGTAATTGTGTAACTTAAAGTTTCGCCAGCATTCGCTTTACCATCACCACTTGGTTCAACCACTGATTTAGTACCAACTAAGTGCGGTGCCGCATCAGTTGGAATTTCAGTCTCAGTTTCTTCACCATTAGCTGTCGCAATATTTTTCAACACGCCATCACCAGCTGGTAATGGACTTGCTAATGTCACATCGAAAGTAACTGTTACAGTTGCACCAACAGCTAAATCACCGACATTAATTCCAGTTTTAATATTGCCGTTATTGGTTACACCATTAACTTTCAAATTGCTAACTGTGCTGCCAGCAAATTCAGTATCGGCAAGCGCATCTTTAACAATGACATCCGTTGCTTTTAAGTTACCATTATTTACATAAGTAATTGTGTAGCTTAATGTTTCACCAGCATTGGCTTTACCATCACTATTTTCATCAGCTACTGACTTAGCACCAACTAAATGAGGCGCCGCTTCGGTAGGAATTTCAGTTTCAGTTTCATTACCATTTGCAGTTGCAATATTCTTCAATACACCATCACCAGCAGGCAATGGATTAGCTAAGGTTACATCGAAAGTGACACTTACAGTAGCACCTGGTGCGATTGTTCCAACATTGATTCCGGCTTTAATATCTCCGGCATTTGCTGTACCATCAACTGCTAAATTGCTAACTGTGCTGCCAGCAAATTCAGTGTCTGCTAATTCATCTTTAACAATAACGTTCTCAGCATCGATATTACCATTATTGGTGTAAGTAATTGTGTAGCTTAAAGTTTCACCAGCGTTTGCTTTGCCGTCACCGCTTGGTTCAGTTACAGCTTTGTTACCTACTAAATCCGGAGCTGCATCAGTTGGAATCTCAGTTTCAGTCTCAGTTCCATTGGCAGTCGCAATATTTTTCAGCACACCATCGCCAGCTGGCAATGGATCAGCTAAGGTTACATCAAAAGTAACACTTACACTTGCCCCAACAGCCAACTCACCAATATGAATTCCAGCTTTAATATCGCCAGCATTCACTACGCCATTTACTTTCAAGTTACTTACTGTACTACCGGCAAACTCGTCATCACTCAATTCATCTTTGACAATAACATCAGTTGCCTTCAAATTACCATTGTTTACATACGTAATCGTATATGACAATGTTTCTCCGGCATTAGCTTTACCGTCACCACTTGCTTCAGTAACAGCTTTAGTACCTGCTAAGTTTGGTGCTGCATCAGTTGGAATTTCAGTCTCAGTTTCAATTCCGTTAGCTGTTGCAATATTTCTCAACACACCATCGCCAGCTGGCAACGGACTCGCTAATGTCACATCAAAAGTAACACTTACGCTTGCTCCGGCTGCCAAATCACCAACATTAATTCCAGTTTTGACATTACCGCTATTGGCAACACCATTTACTTGCACATTGCTTACAACACTTCCGGCAAACTCAGTATCTGCCAAAGTATCCTTAACAATAACGTCTTTAGCAAGTAAGTTTCCGTTATTGATATAAGTAATTGTGTATGACAATGTTTCTCCGGCATTCGCCTTACCATCACCACTAGGTTCAACAACTGTTTTTGTTCCTGCTAAATCAGGAGCAGCATCTGTCGGAATTTCTTTTTCAACTTCTTCACCGCCAGCAGTTGCGATATTTTTCAATACGCCATCACCACTTGGCAGCGGATTAGCTAACTCTACATCAAATGTAACTGTAACTGTTGCACCAACAGCGATATCACCAACATTAACGCCGGCTTTAATATCGCCAAACCATACTGCTGAACCATCGACTTTCAAGTTCTTAACTGTACTTCCGGCAAATTCAGCATCATCTAAAGCATCTTGAACAATAACATCTTTTGCTACAAGATTTCCGGTATTAGTAAACGTCAACGTGTAAGACAAGGTCTCACCAGCATTCGCTTTACCATCACCACTTGGTTCTACAACATTTTTAGTACCAACTAAATTTGGTGCCGCATCAGTTGGAATCTCAGTCTCAGTTTCCTCGCCATTTGCTGTTGCAATGTTTTTCAACACACCGTCTCCGGCAGGCAATGGGTTGGCAAGGGTTACGCTGAAAGTAACGCTTATTGTCGCGCCAGGTTCTATCGCACCAACGTTGATTCCGGTTTTAATATTACCACTTGCAGTAACACCATTTACTTTTAAATCAGTAATCGTACTTCCGACAAACTCAGTATCATTGAGCGCATCCTGAACGATAACATCACTTGCTGCTAAGTTACCAGTATTTGTATAAGTAATCGTATACTGTAATGTTTCGCCAGCATTCGCCTTACCATCACCGCTTGGTTCAGTTACTGTTTTGCTTCCGTTTAAAATCGGAGCTGCATCAGTAGGCACTTCTGTTTCGGTAGAAGTCCCCCCGGCAGTAGCAATATTCTTCAATACGCCATCGCCAGCTGGTAATGGGTTCGCAAGTGTCACGTCAAATGTGATCGTTACACTTGCTCCAGCTGCTAAATCACCAACATTGATTCCGGTTTTAATATTACCAGCATTATCTGCGCCATTCACTTTTAGATTAGTAATTGTGCTTCCGGCAAATTCAGTATCAGCTAAAGTATCCTTCACTTCAACATCCTTCGCTGTCAAGTTACCATTATTAGTATATGTAATTGTATAACTTAATGTCTCGCCGGCATTCGCTTTACCATCGCCACTTGGCTCAGTAACAACTTTAGTACCACTTAAGTTTGGTGCTGCATCAGTTGGAATTTCTTTTTCAGTTTCAGTTCCATTGGCGGTCGCGATATTTTTTAATACGCCATCACCTGCCGGTAATGGGTTAGCTAGAGTTACATCAAAAGTAACACTCACGCTTGCTCCGGCTGCCAAATCACCAACATTGATTCCCGCTTTAATATCACCGGCATTATCCACGCCGTTTACCTTCACATTAGTAACTGTACTTCCGGCAAATTCATCATCAGCCAAAGTATCTTTAATAACAACATCTTTTGCAGCCAAGTTACCATTATTTGTATAAGTAATTGTATAACTTAATGTTTCACCAGCGTTGGCTTTGCCATCACCGCTTGGCTCAACAACATCTTTGTTACCCACTAAGTTTGGTGCTGCATCAGTTGGAATCTCGGTTTCAGTCTCTTCACCATTAGCAGTCGCAATATTTTTCAATAGGCCATCGCCATTTGGTAACGGACTTGCCAATGTTACTTTAAATGTAACGGTAACACTAGCACCTGGTGCTAAATCACCAACGTTAATTCCAGCTTTAATGTTTCCGGCATTTGGGACTGCGTTTACTTGCAAATCACTTACCGTACTGCCACCAAATTCGCTGTCACTTAAAGTATCCTTAACAATAACATCCTTCGCAGTCAAGTTACCATTATTGATATATGTAATCGTATATTCTAAAGTTTCGCCAGCATTCGCTTTCCCGTCTCCGCTTGGCTCAACCACTGATTTTGTACCAACTAAATCCGGTGTCGCATCAGTTGGAACTTCTTTTTCAACTTCTTTTTCATTGCCATCACGGTCCGTTGAAACAGCAATATTTTTCAATATACCATCACCGGCTGGTAATGGACTTGCTAAAGTCACATCAAAACTAACTGATACCGTTGCACCAGGTGCAACCGTTCCGACATTAATTCCGGCTTTAATATCGCCACTATTTGCCACACCATTCACTTTTACATTAGTAATCGTGCTGCCAGCAAACTCAGTGTCATCCAAAGCATCTCTAATAACCGTTTCGTAAGATTTACCAACACCATTATTAGTATAACTGATTGTATATGATAAAGTTTCACCGGCACTTGCTACATCATCACCATCTTCATCAACAACAATTTTTGTTCCTGATAAATCTGGTTCAGCCTCTTGATACACAAAAGTAATATTTGCATCTGCTGTTGGTGTATATACAAAAGTATCACCAGTCATTGGTACCATCGCACCACCGTCAACTTTATAACCAATTAACGTATAATCTTCAAAAGTTGGCACTGTACGAGTAATTTCAATGTTCTTCTTCAATAAATCACTTTCACTCATACTAAAGCCATCGATTGGATCTCCAGTAGACAGTAACTCACTATCATAAGTCAAACTTACCCAATTTTCCAAATTACGCTCATAAAAGAACGTATGCACATAGCTTTCTGATGCTACATAATCAACATTATTCAAAGTATAAGTTATCGGACTGGTTTGCCCGGTTTTAAAATTCCAGTAAGGTTGTTCACCATTCGGTAATTCTTCATATTTACTAATAGCGACCTCATCATAGCCCATTGAAGGGGCGATGATGACTGCACCATTGGCATCAAGAGGAAGTCCGTAAACAGTAGTTGAAACACCATCAATATTTGATTTTACAACATTATCAGTCGTAGCGGCATACAACTCAACTTCTTTAGCAGCTAAAGTACTTATTCCTTCACCAAGATCACGCCCGAATAAACGCGTTCCATCATCCCACTGACCAACACCATTATGTTTCAACGTTGTTGGTGTGTAAAAATTATCAGCTGTATACGCCTGGAAAGTTTCACTCACTTTTCCATACGCGCGATCTACAGCCATAACATACACACGACTGTTTTCAGTTACATCAATTTCTCCGGTCCAGGTTTTTCCGCTAGCTCCGCCATCAATCGGCGCATCAACTAGACTACCGGTACGATATGCCGAATTTGCATATAATTCCTCAAATTTTGCTTTCGTTAAATCAACTGAATTAATATTGAAGTCCGCATTACTGGTATCATAAGGGACAACAACATAACGAACCTCTTGCAATTCAGAACTAATTGTAATATTCATATTCGGATCATCAAATGCTGCCGGCAATTTTGCTGCAACAGTAATCTTATTCTGCGTTGTATTATCTTCGGTCAGATACACTTTTTGTGGCGAATAATCCAATGATAACGTAATCGGATCTACCGTTGGCGCACCACGCATATACATAACTTCATATAAATAACGGTCATATAATCCCCGGCGAGTATCGCCATTTTGGTCATATTGCGGTTGGTAATCCCAGCCCCACGCAACTGAACCAGAACCATCATTACCCCATTTGTAAATATTTCCATATTCATCCAGCAAAGTATATGCTGAACGACTGGCAACAACTTGTTTTACATATGGTACATCTTTAAAAGCAAGGTTCTTCCAAACATCTTCTTTAGGATCATTATATTTTTCATCATAAATAGTTGGATGCAAATCATTAAATCCATAGCCGCCACGGCCGCTTGGACGCAAGCCTGCTGCCGGATTCTTTGTACTTGAATCATAAATCTGCGTGTCCCCATCACCAATAATTTTTGGCCACTGTTGCGCTTTCGCCAACATAATATCATTATTAGTTTCATAACCGCCCTCACGTCCAAGTGCAAAATATCTATTTGAACCCCAAGCCCATGAGCGACCATATTGATCGATGAAATAGCTGACACTCTCTCCTGCCCAAACACTTTTAGCAACCGGTGTATATCCATAAGCAGCTACCTCAGCCGCATCAATCTCAAGTTGAATCGGAGTTGAAGTAACACTTACTCCAGCAGTACCACCGCTCACTCCATAAATTGCACCCCATTGCCAAACTTTCCCATCAGCATCAAGCGCGACGTTCATCCCATATGAAGAACTAATATCAATAATTTTCCCCATACCGGCTGGCTTGGTCATTTTAGCAGGTGTACTGCTATTTCCGGTTGTTCGTCCATTTCCAAGACGCCCTTGATATTGATACCCGGCAGACCAAATATCACCATTTTGATCAACAGCGTGAAATTGATTATCACCGGCAGTCATATCAACAAAAGTAATTCCTGCGGGCACATTAAATTTTACCGGTGTCGTTTGCGAAGTTGAAGTTGTGCCATTTCCTAATTGTCCGTTAGCATTGTAACCCCAACCCCAAATATTACCATCAACATCTATCGCATAATTAAAGCCCATGATTTCACCATTACTAGATAAAATCTGTTTAATTTTCGGTAATCCGGCAACCTTTACTGGTTGTCGATTATTAAGTGTAGTTGTGCCATTCCCCATTTGTCCATAACCACCATGACCCCAAGTATAAACATTTCCCTGGTCATCCAAAGCTACACGGTTATGATAGTTCCCTTGGACAGATACAACCTTAATATTATTATCAACAAAATATTCAACCCGACGCATTCCGCCAAGATAACCATTCACTGCAGCATTCATTGCAACAGTTGTACCATCAGCATACTTGTCCACTCCGGTTTGTCCATAGGCATTGTACCCCCATGACCAAACACTACCGTTTGAATCTACTGCTGCTCCGCCAAGATAGCCATTCACTACCTCAACAAATTTAACTGCAGAAATCTGCCCATATGACGGGGCATCATAATTCATTCCTGCACCAAGCGCAACTGCTTGCGTTTCCGCCTCCGGCTCACTGTCCGGCGCAGCTGCCTGCACAATATTATTCGGAATCATCAACGCTAGCGTAATCGCCACCGCAAATAATTTCCATGCTAAGTTACCAATCTTTTTCATGATTTAACTCGCTCCTAACCTCTAAAAACTCTACAAAACGACATACTCGTTCAAACATAATTATAGCAACAGAAAATCATGAAACTTTAAAATACTTTATTTTCATTGCCATTACACATTACGTCACTTTTGTGTATGACAGACTGCCCTATTTTTCATTATTACTTTCTAAAAAACACTAAGTAAATACCTAGTAATATTAACGATACCAGTGCTGCAATCCCACCATATATCATCACCCGCTGCGGGGCAAAAAAACTATTATCCTGTGAATATTCAGTAGCAGCATCTGCAACTACACCATTATTATCTGTATATACGTACTCAGCCGGGCTGCGATAATCATGGCTGCCCGAATTGGTGACAACCGAGGCTTGCGAGGTTGTCACATCATCTTCCTCCCCGGAAAACTGACCGTCAACTTCAGCCCATAAGCCGTCTTTAATTCTGGTATTGCTGATAACCTCAACAACCCGCGCATTACTGGCATCCAAAGCCATTGCATTCACATCCGCCGCTGATTTGCCTGTCAAACCAGACGAATACGTTGAAAAGCTATTCGCCACAATCACATAACTGACTGGTGTTTGGGGACGAACAATAAATACAGTCACCACCCGCGGTGCTGCTGTATTTCCCGACGCGTCAACAGCAGTCAATGTTACATTATAAGTACCGACCGTTTGTTGATTCACCTTTGTAGCAAAATCACTATTTACCGGACTGCCATCATCAGTCTTGGCAACGATATCGGTCAAAAACTGTGCCTCAGTACGGGCTACCGGCATATAATATGTGATCCCTTGAGCAGCTACTGCCTTATCTACTGAAATAATCGGTGCTGTAGTATCAACTACATGGATAGTAACATCAACAAAATAGGCTGTTGCATCGGACTGGTTATCTACGCGAACTAACACCGCATATGTTCCTAGTGCTTGCACATAATCAAGATCATAATCGCTGCTAAACAGTACTTGTTCATCCTTAGGAAGTTCCAAGTCATTATAAAAGTCCTGTTCACTTTTCTGAACCCCTAATTCATAAACAAGTTCCTGACTCTGCATTGGACCACTGCCATCTGATTTATTAAGTACCGCAAAGTCACTGCTTGTCACTAAATGCAACTGACCATCAATTGTTAAATCAGTTGACTCTACTGCCGTGTCACCATTATCAAACGTAATATTCGCCGTCAAATTACGCCAAAACAATTTGCTTCCATCCTGCAACGAAGTGATATCTGCCGCCTTCGACACATCAATTGAATAATGCTTATCCGATTCCGAAAAAATTCCGTTTCCTTCATTTCTTGCCACATTTAGCAGCGCACCATCGCCAACATTTATCTGCACATTGTTCGCCAAAGTTAGCGGCGCACTTTTACCACCCACAGCTACCTGCAATCGGGAACGTATTCCAAGCTCTATATCACCAAGACTATGCAGTGATCCATAACTGCTAGTTGCAGTAAACTTGAAATGTGCATCTGCTTCAAGTGTAACTCCACTAAACGCATAGCCACCATATAAAATATCTTCGGTCTTCGCCGCAACTTGTGCTCCTTCACTCAAATGAAGCGGTCGTTTATCATATTGATAAAACAAAGCAAATGCTTCCGGATAATTGATATCCAACTGCGCGCCTTTACCAATGCTCAATTCCTGGTTTAAACCACGGAACCAAAATACCGAATGCTGTTTCACCGAACCAGCATTCACACTTTCTACCGCTAGGCCACTGTTGGCTTCAAAAACAAGCTTACTGACTTCACCAACTTCACCCGGCTCATCACTCACCATTCCGCCAACTCCCTGGCGCTGAATGACCGCGCTGTTTTGTCCGCGGAAAATCGTTGTACCCCCAGGATTATAAACCATCTGCGGTCCGCTATAATGATAGTTATTAAAAATGAGGACCGTATCATTCATAAACAGACCAGTTGAAGCAGCAAAAGTACCATAACTATTTCGGCCGCGAACAACCAAATCGTTCACCGTCAACTGCATACCGCTGCCAACTTGAATTCGCGATTGTAAAGTATTACCTTCAGTCAAAGTAAATCCATTTCCGTGAATGACTAAATCACGCACCGCCATAACAATTGGCGCCACGTTCTCCAAGGTAATATTATTCATTATAGTAATCTCTTTTACATCAGCATCCAACAACGCCTCATGTAATGTTACATAATTCTCAACAACCGCATGCTTCGTTGCACTAACATCAGCCGTATTATCTGCGGCACTAACATCAACAACACCAAAACAAACCCCGCTGAGTATTACAAAAACACTCATAACTAAACGAATTACTTTGCGCATAACAAGTCCCCCCTTTGCATGCTAAATTTCTCTATTGTACTCAGTATATAATAATCGTTTGGTTTTTCTTACCAAAACCATCATCCTAACTAAAGCAGCCACAATCAAAACAATTGGAATAAACACAAAAACAAATACCGCAAGATAGACCCAATCCATAACTTGATTACTCATAGATAACGAGTCAGCAATATAAGTTTCATTTTGGACTAAAATCTGCGAATGCGGTGCCTCCAGAAAAGTCACCGTATTCGTTGTCCCGGCAGCAGTACGAAACGTTACCGAGTATTGTCCGCTATCAGCACTACCACCAACATACTCAACAATCGCTTCAGTAATCTCAACCGCTGAACCATCACTCAAACGCCACGCTTTTGCCTGTGCCTTGGCAATTAATTCCTGCTGCGACAATCCCTTCACCACATCAGCATCCAACAACACATCCATCGCATCAATACCTTCATTGCTGTCTGCATCAGTAATCGTATTCGGATAATACACCGTCATATAGACAATCTTTTCCAAAGTTTGTCCCGACGCCTCATCATAATACTTAATCTGCACCGGGTACGTCCCAGCACGATACTCGCTCAAATCATCCGCATTCACCGTATCCGGTGCCTGCGCACTTGCACTCACCGATGGCAACAACAATAGTAAAACAGCAACTAAAACAATCCCAATCCGACTCATCGTTCCACCACTCCTTCCGGAATAGTTACCACGACTTCAACAACATCATCTTGAATATCAATTACTGCCTTCCCACCTAATGACTTAGATAACTCTTGCACCAAATAAACACCATTACCACTGCTATATGTCTCATCGCTTAATTCAATAGTAAATCGATTGCTTCGCAACCGCTCAATGTCGCGGGCATTCGCCCGATTAATACAGATTAACTGCACATAACCATTTTCTACATTTATAGCAAACTCAATATCACTTTCCGATGCAGCATATTTTACCGCGTTAGAAATTAAATTATGGATAACTAACTGTAAAGCAAAACGATTCATACAAATCAAAGTCTTCTCAGTACTAGAAAAATCAAGATACACTCGCCGCTGCTCCAGCAGCACTTCAAAATCTTTCTCTACCTCATAGAACAAATCAACAGCATCAAAAAACTCTGCGCCACTTTCCAAGTTATTCACATTTTCAGCAATTGAACGCAACAATACATTTATTCGTTTTAATAATTTATCATTTTGTGTAATATTATACTTTAAAGCCAATTGTGATAACTCTTCATCAGCAAAACCACTTCTTAACATTGCTTGGTTTTGTAAAAGCGTCTGATACAATGGCGTCTTTAACTCATGTAATGAACCACGCGCTATCTTCAACAAGAAATCTAAACGCTGACGTTCAAATAATAACAATAGCTCTAAATCGGTATACTGTTTAGAAACATTCTGCAAGGTTTCATCAAGTCGATGAACAAATTGATTAAATTCTGTACCAATTGCCGTATTATCCTCAATCAATGCCACGTCAAAATCTTTCATTTCATTAATCGCTTTACGAATATTGCGCAACGGTTTAAACAACATGCGATTTACCAGTGTTACAATAACAATTAATAACAAGAACAAGACGGTCACAAAAATCGTCAGCCAAATAAACATACTATTTAAATAATCAAGCATTGAAACATGATAAATGACCATCATGACATTCAAATCACCATTGACCGTATTCACTATCCCTTGCGACTTATATAAAACTTCATCACCATTAAAAAGATCACGAATATTCGTTATATCAACACCCGGAAACGTAGTAAAAACAACCTGCTCACCATCAAGAACAATTAATTCCATACTATTATTATTTACAACCGTGCTTAACTTAGTTGCCAAAACCTCAGAACTGCTCTTCTCATTCAGCACTAAAGAAACCTCAGACTGAACATCGGTGATAACACCGCTCTCCAGTCGCTGATATTCACTGCCAATCTGCAAAATCATCAAGATAAATACCACTACCAAAACAGCATAAGCAAGAAAAACCGGGACAAAGATCAATAACTTCTTATTCATTCCACCGATACCCAACATTACGAATTGACTGTACCGCATTTAATCGCAATTTCTTTCTTAATAACTTGACCTGCGTGTCAACTACTCGGGATGTAATCTCATCCTTAGAATCTGACCAAATATCATCTATAATCTTATCTCGCTCCAACACTTGCCCCATGTGTTTTATAAAATAAACTAGTAACTGGTATTCCTTAAAAGTAACATCAACTTTTACGCCATCCTTAAAAACCTCATAATTATTGAGATGGATAGTAATATTCTCGCGCATTGACTTTAAAATGCCAGCATCTTCCTCTGCAGCAAACAACTTAATCGGGTCCTTAAGAACCCGTTCAACATACTTCACTAAAACATCTTCCCGCACACCTTTATGCAGATACTGATCAACCGAATTATCCAACGCTGAGATTTCAACATCAGCTGAATCAATACCCGTTAAAATAATCGTCTTCACTTTCGTATCAATTCTTTTTAAATAACGCATAAGCTGCACACCGCTCATCGCCGGCATCATATAATCAGTTATCACCAAGTCGTAACTCTCATCCTGAAAAAGATCCAGGGCTTCAATCGGACTTTCCGTAGCCCGAACCTCATATCCGGCCTGTACTAAAACTTCCTGAATCTGTTGACGATATTGCATATCGTCTTCAACAAATAATATCTTCGTCATAAAACCACTCCATTAATCCATCGTTTATGCCATCAATTATTTAAACCATATTCTATCACACCTTGCCATTACAAAACGCAAATTACATTTATCTCTTTTAAACGACACAATGTGAAATCAAATGATTTAGTCAATCGGGTTAATATTATCACAAAATAAAAAGGGACCTATCTATAGTAAGTCCCAAAAAATCACCGCTCTAATCCCCCCGCCTATTAGAACCGTTTTATAATATTTTATGTAATTATCATATAACGATTTTCATTTTATCTTAATTCCAATGTGAAGTCAACAGAAACCTCAACTTCATAATATATAACATATTCTTACCATTTTTAAACAAAAACCGGAGCCCAAGCAACTTGGTCTCCGGTTCCAAAATTCTCCCCTAATGCTCACGATTATAATGGCATAGTGCACCAATCATTCCAGCATCATTTCGGTGCATACAATACTCAACCGGCACCTGTAAATCAACCCACTTCTCAGTTGCCACACGCGGCATCACCCGTAAAATATTATCCAGCAACCTCGGGTTACCACTTACGCCGCCACCAATCAACACCTTCTGCGGATCATACGCCGCAATTGCATTAAACACAACAACCGCAATTCGCTCATACCAACGCTCAAGCACAGCAAGTGCCGTCTCGCTCTCATCAGCAAAAATTTCTTTGCCGTTCACCTGCGCTTCACGCGGCAAATTCATCGCTCGCTTATACATCGAAACCAACTCAGCAGTTGAAGCAGTATTATGCATCATCTTATAACGACCACTTTCAGTACGTTCCACTAGCGACATACCAAACTCGCCACCACGAAAATGACTGCCAATAAACGGCTCATTATTAATAATGATACCTACCCCAATACCGGTACCAATCGTCACGCACACATAATTATCCAGACCTTGCGCATGCCCATTCAATTGTTCGGCAAGCGCTACACAACGAGCATCATTCTCAATCATCACCGGCAACCCAATAACCGTCTCAAGCTCACTTACAAACTCACACTCATCAAGATATACTAACGCACCTCCACGAATAACATACCCAGCCTTTGAATTAATAAACCCTGGCATACTAATCGAAACCGCAACCGGCGCAAAAGCCTGCTGACCAACAACATACTCACTCAAACAAGCAAACAAGCCTTCCTTTGTAGCCGGTGTATGCATCTCATCCTTATTCAAAAACATGCCATCAGAACTCATCACCCCAGCCTTAACCGCAGTACCACCAATATCAAAAACAACAATATTCTTCATGCCAACCTCCAAAAATAAATCTACACCTATTATATCACTTTTCACTTATTGGGGAAAACAAAAAAGCGCAAACGGTACTCCGTTTGCGCTTTTCAAATTTAACCGATAATATCACTGACTTGACGGGCATCCTCACGCGTCAGCCCGTACCATTCATTAGTCTGAATCACATGCGGCCGCAACTCCTGCCAATCAATCTTAGCATCATCAATAATAATATAATTTTCAATCGGTAATGTCGCATGTGCCTTCAACCATGCCACAATTTCCAGCTGCCGCTCATAATCAACTGTTAGCGTCTTATCAAACAAGACAATATCAAAATCAGCTAACGCCTGCAACAAAGCTTTGCCAAGTTTGTTTACCGGCACCAACCGCTCATCAAACAAATTCTTCCATGTTGAATGCAAAACTACCTTAAAATCATATCCATAAACAAGCTCTTGTAAAATCGCAAGTTTGTCTCGTTCAATGTATTTATAAGGATCACCTTCTGCCAAAGCTTCACTTCGACCCAAATAATCATGCGAGTTCAGCACACCATCAACATCCAGAAATAAAATTCGCATCAGCAAACCCCTCCAATCAACAAGGAAGCAGGATTAATCAAAAACAATAAACAGCAGATATCCCGGCAGTGTTACAACCAACACCACTAACAATAATATCGCACTCAGGTCTGGCATAAAGAACAATGCTGCTAAAAATGCTACTGCCAATACAATAAACAAAATCGTATAAACGCCAACAACCTTACCAAACTTATCACCAATTTTAAAAGCCGCAACAACCAAAATCAATGCTGCAATAATACCAATAACAGTCCATACTAAATAAATAGTCTCATACCCAAGCAATGACTGAAACATTGAAACCAGTGTCCCTAGAACCGGTGCATCACTAGTCATCCCCTGAATCATTGTTAACCCAAGTGGTGCAACAACCGCAAAAAGAATAATTGTATATAATGTAATTCGCAATGACGAACTTTCTCTCTTATCCACGCAAAAATCCTCCTAATAAAATCATACAATCATTATACCACTCTTTGCTTTGTGTGGAAATCAAAAAAAGCCCGGGACCACACCGTCCCGGGCTTTTCACCTTTTTTCAACTAACTAACCGTTCGCTTTCATCCGAGTAATAATCTCTAAATAACTTTCCGACTTGCCGAATAACGCTGAAGTACCAAGCACAAAGCCACTGGCTCCAAAATCATGTAACCGTTGTACCCGCTCTTCACTCAATGCGCCATCAACAAAAATTTCCAATGTAAGCCCAAGCTCCGCTTTATGCTTTGTCAATTGCGCCACCTTACGCTCAGTAAAATCCAGATACGTACCGCCGGAAAACCCCGGTGTCACCGTCATCACCATCACCAAGTCTGCATACTCCAAGTAATCCACAATCTCAGAAACTGTTGTCTCTGGATTAATTGCGATTCCAGATTTAACACCAAACGTCCGTATCTGCTGTAAAGTCCGAATAATATAATGACTGCTTTCAGGATGCACATAAATAATATCCGCACCCGCCTCAGCAAACTGTGCAATATACTTCTGCGGATTTTGCAACATCAAGTGAATATCCAACGGTTTTTGCGTCAACTGCTTTAACGCCATAATATCCTGCATACCCAAAGCAAAATTATCCACAAAAACCCCATCCATAATATCCACATGGAAGCCATCAACACCACTCTGTTCCAACTCTGCAACCACGGCACCAATATTACACCAATCAGCACACATCAGTGACGGTGTCAAATACATCATCCTGCCACCTCCTGCTTATACACCATAACCAACTCAAAATTGCCGCTTGCTTCGATCTGCTTCGTGGCCGCAGTCAGCAACAAAAAATCTCCGGCACCAATCGCGCTACCCTGTAACGTACCGCTGCCACTCACTACAAAACAAGCCAGATAAGCATTCGCTTTAGCCACTACTGCATCACCACCAACACTCAACTTTTGAACGGTAAAAAACTCACTCTCCATAAACGTATCCAGCACCGCATCACAATAATATTCCGTACGCTTGTTCATTACCGGATATTTCGCCGGTACCGTCGTCACCCGTTTCGCTTGCTCCATATGCAACTCGCGCTTCGTGCCACTCGTATCCAAACGCTCATAATCATAAAACCGATAAGTCGTATCACTATTTTGTGCCACTTCCAAAACCAAATTACCAGCACCAATCGCATGCAACATCCCAGCCGGAACATAAATAAAATCACCCTGCCGCACCGGAATCTCACATAACAAATCTTTCCATCGCTCATCATTAACCATATCTAAGAACTGCTGGGCATCAACCGCACTATGCCCATAAATAATCTTGCTGCCAGTCTCAGCATCAAGCACATACCAAGCCTCATGCTTACCATTATCACCAGCAAACTCATGGGCAAAAACATCATCGGGATGTACCTGAACACTCAGTTTCCGCTTTGCATCTACCAAACGCAGCTGAAACGGAAAATGCGATTCTGGGGACGTGTAAAAACCAAACAATGAACTCTGGGTCAGCCAGAGTTCATGTAAAGACATGCCATCATACTTGCCGCCGCGAACAACACTAACGCCATTTACATGATCAGCAAATCCCCAAATCTCACCCAACGGTTCCTGATTTACTTTGTAACTATAAGGATATTGCTCCGTCAGTTTAGTCCCACCCCACATTTTTTCAAAAAAGCGTGGCGCAAAAAAAATTACTTGTTCCATCTAATCATCAAATCCATTCGCATCAACTAGCTCTTTAAACCAACTACCTGATCTCTTCAACTTCCGTTCACCAGTTTGCGGATTAAACTCAATGACACCATAACGATTCTTATAAGCATTAATCATTGACCAGTTGTCAATCGGCGTCCAAATATGGTAGCCAAAACAATTCACACCTTCGCTGATAGCTTGATGCACATATCGTAAA
Source organism: Culicoidibacter larvae (assembly GCF_005771635.1). Classification (GTDB taxonomy): domain Bacteria; phylum Bacillota_I; class Bacilli_A; order Culicoidibacterales; family Culicoidibacteraceae; genus Culicoidibacter; species Culicoidibacter larvae. The sequence goes on from NZ_VBWP01000007.1 coordinate 81,335, forward strand.
TGTTCCTTGTAGAAAGCTATCCGGTAAGTATCATCAATTACGCCATCGGCACCACGAAACTGATCTTCCTGCTGAATACCCATACCATTTTCTGCTATATAACACTTCACATTGCCATACTCATTTTTAATTGTCATCAACATATCATAAATCGCCTTAGGATAAATCTCCCAACCACGCGAAGTGTTCATACGTCGTCCTTGCATCTCATAGTAATCAAAAAACGACTCCGGTAACAGCACACTCTCAGGATGCGGCACATGTTCCTTTGCCTTCACCCGCCGCGGCTGATAATAATTCAGGCCAATAAAATCAACCCGATTCGCAGCAATCAACTGTTTATCCTCAGGCAACCCTACCGGTAACAAATCATGCTCACCCAAAAACTCAACCAACTCAGCGTTCCACTGACCTAGTAACACGGGGTCAAGAAAGGAACGCACAAAAATCAAATCGGCAATCCGCGCTGCCGCAACATCCTTCGGATTGTCACTCCGCGGATAAATTGGCGTAATATTAAGTATTGTACAAATCTCGCCACCATCAACAACTTGGTGAAAAACTTTTACAGCAGCAGCATGAGCAATAATCATGTTATAACTTACTTGCACTGCGCGCTTGAAATCCACTACATTGGGATAATGAAAATCATAAAGATAACCACCCTCAGGCGTTACAATCGGTTCATTAAATGTTGCCCACAGTTTTACTTTATCACCAAAAAGTTCAAAACATATTTTTGCATAACGAACATAGGCATCAACAACTTCACGATTTTCAAATCCGCCTTTCGCCTGTAATGCCGCCGGCATATCAAAGTGCATGAGATTCATAATTAAAGTAACACCTTGTCGCTTGAATTCATCAATCACTTCATGATAGTAAACCACAGCTTCTTGATCAACATCACCATCACCATCAGGAATCAGCCGCGCCCACGAAATAGACGTACGATGCGAATTATGGCCAACTGCCTTATAAAGACTAATATCTTCTTTATAGCGATGATAAAAGTCAGCTAGCTTATTTGGACCAACACCATCGAAAAACCGATTCGGCGCCAGATTATAAAATACATCAAAAATAGTCTTGCCTCTACTTGAATCTGACCCTTCAGTTTGCAAAGCACTTGAGGCTCCGCCCCAGTAAAAATCTTCTGGAAATTGATAAAACATACTTGCTCCTCCTTGTTGTTATTCAACAGCTACTCTTCAACAGCAACTTCTTCTGCTAGATTCTCTTTCTGCTCCTGCTTCTGTGCCAAAATAATAAATGGCACCCACAGTAAAATCATCACTGCCAACTCCACCAGTTGCATAATACCGCCCATAATCGAGTTAGTTGCCAATATACCACTGAAGAATATTGGCATTGTCCATGGTACCGCCACCCCGGTAGTCAAAGGCACCAAACCAATTGCCATCGCTCCATAAGTCATTGCCGCCGCAATCGGCGCCCCTAACATCCAAGGCACAACATACAATGGATTTAAGATAATCGGCATCCCAAACAGCATTGGTTCAGAAATATTGAAAATCGCTGGCGCCAATCCCAGTTTAGCAACTTCTCTTTGCCGTCTACTCTTAGAAATAAACAAAATAACCAACACGGCTGCCAAAGCACCCATTGATCCTATCGACACGGTAAAAATCTCGACAAACTGTTTCGTAACAATATTAGGTAAAATTTCACCCGCTTGATAAGCGGTCAAATTTTGCAATGAAGTTGCATTCCATAAAGTATCCATAATCGGATTTACTACCAAGTGACCGTGAATACCAAAGAACCAGAAGAACTGTACCAAGAAAATTGCTAAGATAGTTGCTAAGAATGAAGTCCCTAAGCTCACTAAAGGCTTCTGCAATATTTCATAGATAAAAGTATGCACACTTTCCCACGGCGTATAAGAAAAACCAATATAAACTGCAGTGAAGAATGCTAAAGTAATTGCAGCCGGAATAATTGAAGAAAACGAACGACTTACTGCTGGCGGCACTTCCGCTGGCATTTTAATCGTCCAATTACGACGCACAACAAATCCATAAATTTCGGTAGCCAAAATGGCCGCAATCATTGAAACAAACAATCCTTGTGCACCCATCAGCACTGTTGGAATTGCATTGCCGAAGAAAACACCCTCAACCTCAACACCAAAAGGTGTCAAAATAAAAAATGCCGTTAACGCTACTGCGCCAGAGAATATGGCCTCACCTTTGCGTTCCGGATTACGATATTTAAACAAATAGTAACCAATCCCGAAAGCCACAAAAATTGACATCAGCAACATTGCACTGGAACTTGCATGACCCAATAAATCATTGAGCATTGTTTTTTGATCATCACCAAATAATGGAAAATTGATAATAATCAATAAAATCGAACCAAACATCGTCAACGGGAACGACAGCATAAATGCATCCCGAAGACTAAGCAAGTACACGTTATTGCTTATCTTATAAGCAATTGGTGCTAATACATCTGCTATTTTTTCCAAAAACTTTGACATAATAAAACCTCCGATAACGTTTTCATTTTACAAATTGATTATATTCTTTTATTAAATTCATGTCAACCTATATTTTAAATAAATATCATCATTATAAAAAAGCACCTGCTAAACAGGTGCTTTTTTTCAAAGTTTTTATTCAAATTTTGTCATCGACTTATATCTAAAGTGTTTATACCGATAGTGAGTTACTGAATACTGAAAAGGCATACCAGTATCTAAAAAAACAATCTGCTCAAGCACGGCAATCGGATCTCCAACCGGAATCTCCAGATATTCATGATCCTTCTGATTAGCCGCCTCAGCATAAATATACTCATGGGAACTATCAATCCGTTTTTTCAACACATCAATAATATATGAATATACCGAGCCATGAACAATCTCATTATTTAGCCCTGGGACTGCATCAAGCGGCATAAAAGTATGCTCATAAATCTGCGGGATACCATCGATAACCCGAACCCGTTCCAATTCATAAACAAAATCATCTTTATGAATATACAACGCATCAGCAAGTTCCTGATTTGCCTTAATAATCTCAAAACCCATGACCTTAGTTTCACTATCAATTCCCGGGTGATTACGGGCAAAACCCAACATCTGCGATGTATATTTAGAATGCAGGGGAGTCTTCTTCGCTACCGAATTGATATACGTACCTGAACCCTGTTTCTTAATCACCAAACCCTCTTGTGCCAGAACATCAACAGCCTTCTTAATAGTAATCTTACTGACATTATACTGCTCGCACAAAGCCTTCTCAACCGGAAGCTGCTGTGTCTTATCATAATGGCCATCCAAAATTGCGCCGCGCAAGTCAATAGCAATCCTCATATATTTAGGTAAATTCTCCACTGCCAAACCCTCCAATTGAATATAACAAGTTCTAATACATAGTATACTATCTTTTAATTAAGCTGTAAATCTTTGCCGTCAGGGAAAACAAAAACACGGCGGAACAGTGTGGTTCCGCCATGTTCACCTTTAACCAATATCAATCCAAAGCATCAAACTTTGCCTTCATTGTCGGATTCTTCCGCACTAACTTCTTAACCGTCAAATCCTCAGCTTTATTATTGGCAATCCGTAAATTATTTTCCGAAGAAAGCAACGCATCTTTTGTCTTTTGCAGATGACTAATGGTCTTGTCAATCTCATCAATTGCGGTTTTAAACTTGCGGCTGGCCAAATCATAATTTCTGGCAAAACCTTCTTTGAACTGATTCAAATCAGCCTCAAAATGCGTAATATCCAAATTCTGCTCACGCATCAGCGCCACTTCCTGCTTATACTGCAGCGAGTTCATCGCTGCATTCCGCAACAAGGTTATAATTGGAATAAAAAACTGCGGCCGTACCACATACATCTTTGGATACTCATAAGAAACATCAGTAATGCCATTATATAAGTCATTATCGGCCTCAAGCAAAGTCACCAGTACCGCATACTCGCACTGCTTCTCGCGGCGATCCTTATCCAGTTCCTTGAAGAAATGTTCATTCTTCTTTTTCGTCGCCGTCTCATCACCCTCATTCTTCATCTCAAACATAATTGAGATGATCTCCACACCTTGCTCATCAAACTCGCGATAAATATAGTCGCCCTTACTGCCACTGGAAGCATCGTTGTCCTTACTGAACATCGCATTCGGAAAAGCCGTCGGTCGCAACTGATTAAAAAGAATCTCGCAATGCTGCTCTAAACTCTCACCAACCATCTTGGTTGACTGCTTTGCTTTGAAATCTTTATAAAAAGCAATCGTCTCATCCTTTTGCTTTAATTCCGACTCATACTTTTCCTTAATCGCATTTTTTTCCAACGCATTCTTTGCCTCAGCAATTTGCTGCTCATTCTCAAATAATTGCAGTCTAGTATTAAGATCAGCAATCAAATCACGCATTTCCCGCTCTTTATCCTTAACCGCAATTTCCTTCTCCATATTTGATTTAGTAAGCTCACTCTTAGTATTCACTTCTAACAAAGCAATCTTACTTTCGTATTGTAACTTAGCATGTTCCAGCTTCTCATGGACTTCCGCCTCAAACTCTTTGGTGCGAACCTGACTTATAATATCGGCATAACTGCTTTCATCAATCGTAAATACCTCACCGCATTTTGGACATTTAATTTCTTTCATGAATGCCCCCTCCTTGACCAATTCATTTTCCTACTAATTATACCACCTTTTGACTTATTTATGGAGAAAAAGAAGAACCATAGGAACACAAATGTCCCTATGGTTCAATTATTTCATTTAACGTCCTTCTTTAGGCGGTGTTGTTAAGTCTCCAAATATTTCAACATGGTCAAGTTCTTCTTTTGGAGTTTCACTCAAATTCTCAAGTTCATTGAATGCTCTATTATTTTCTAACGAATTACCTGATCTTAATCGATTTGTTTTCACTAAATAATCTTGATTCATAGGCAGACTCCAATATCCATCACTATTTGGGTTTTTATCAAGTGCAAACACTAAGATATCTCCATCCCGATATTGTGGTGCATCACCAATTTTTGTGTTCGGAAAACCACTTGTTGTCAATTCAATTTGGTCACCGACTGCAACTCCTTCGCCGCTGATTACTTCCAGAATATCCAAAACCCAAACTGTACTCCAGTTTGCCATACTATTCTTCTGATAGTCTTCAACATCAAAATTATCTTGACCTTCTGGATTAACCGGCTTATCGCCAGTATCTACAGGATTCTCTACTTTTCCTTCAATGAGTGAAGTGAGTTCTGGGAACTCTGACTTTAACTCAGCCGCAGAATATGTTTCATCACCAGAAACTACAGTATTCTTCACTCCCTCAACTCTGACAACCTTCGCAACTACTACATTATCAGAATAATACATAATACTCTCATAATCATTAGCAATAAGTTCCGTATTAAATGACATTTCGGTTTCATTTAATATATTAGCAAACGGCGTAACCGAATCCTCAATATTATTATCTACATACCTGCTCGCAATTATTGCACTCTCATTTGGTTGATTAATAAAATATGAGCAAAATACCAATATAATACAAATAATACCAGACAATACTAAAAATCCAGTTTTCTTATCCATTAGTAGCCACCTCCCCAGAATGAATTTTTACCATGCCGAGCTTCATAAGAGTCATTATCATCACGACCGAAATAAATGCTTGATAATCGCCCTTGAGTCATTATATTACCCGAATATTTATTATCAGCCAAACCTAATGCATGACCCATTTCATGTGTAATAGTGTATTGGATTTCTGCAGATGAATAATATCTACCTAGACTGGTATTCCACATAACATAATCATTAAGTTCAATAACTCCTTGGCACATTCTACTAAATCGATTAGGACATTCTTTATAATAACGTCCACTAGCTCGCCAACCATTGCCTTCCCAACGATCAGAATAATCATCACTAAGAAACACTACATCTGTATATGCAGTCCGCCCGTCGCTCGTTTTATAAGAAGTAAAACTCTTCTGCGATATATTTACACTCCCACTATTATGCCAAATATTTCCTGCATCATTCATTCTCCAAGACGAATATGTTGATTGATTAGCGTGCCATAAACTACCCAGAGATACCGCCATATAACTTCCATTCAAGTTGGTATAGGCAGTAGATTTTACATTTATCTTACCAAAAGACATGATAAGTCCACAAATAAATAAAATTGAAACAAAATAGATAATCTTCTTCATAAAAATCTCCCTTAAACGAATTCTGTTTCCATTGTACACTACAAATGCACTATATTTACCATTTATTTCACATATAATAACATTTTCACTTTTTAACTATTTATGAGAAAAGCAACAGTTTATATAAAACTAAAAAAGAGAACTTAACCAAGTTATGTTCTCTTTAAATATTTATAAGATGGTGGGCGGGGACGGATTCGAACCGCCGAACCCTAAGGAGCGGATTTACAGTCCGCCGCGTTTAGCCACTTCGCTACCCGCCCAAAAATTACGACTCATTTATTGTACCTTATTTCAACAAAGGAAGTCAATATATTTAAGCGGTTTTACCAACAAAAAAAGCACTACCCTATTCGGGTGGTGCTTTTGTCTGCAGCTGCTCTGGTTCGATATGAATATATGTACGTTTCACTCCATAATCATGATCCAGCACTTGCTCAATATGGTCAGCGATTTCATGAGATTCCAGCACTGTCAGGTTGCCGTCAACAGCAATAGTAACATCTATAGTTGGCACATTACCGAGCATCCGACCGCGAATATCACAAATTTCAATCACGCCATCAATGTTTTGCACTGCTTCACGATAAATAGCCAGTGCCTTAACATCAAAGCCATCAATCAGACTATTGCCAGACTCCATAAAAATATCAAACGCAGTCTTAATAATAATGGCAGCAATTAAAACAGAAGCAATCGGGTCTATCCAAGCCATATTAAACTGCGAAGCCGCAATTGCCACAAAAGCACCAAATGCGGTTAAAGCATCGGAAACATTATGCTTAGCAATCACCCACACTGAACTTACCTTAGTACGCTTAAACAAGGCAAAATTAATAACTGCCGACACTCCAATAATCGCCATCGAAATCAAAGCAACCGTTGCTGCCAGCATATCCGGGGCTTCCGGACTGAACTCAAAAAATTTACGCACTCCGTTGATTAAGGCTTCAAAACCGACATAAAACATCACAATCGACGCAATCAATGAAGCAATTTGCTCAATACGATAATGACCATAGCGATGCTCATCATCGCCGGGATGCCGCGAAAGCCGCAATCCGATCAAGATAATCAAGGTAGAAACAACGTCGCTGGCACTATTTAAACCATCTGCGTATAGCGCACTTGAGCCTGTCATAAATGAAACTGAAACTTTCATCACTGCAGCTATTATATAGGCGCCGATACTGACATAAGTCCCAATATCCACCAAAGCATACTCTGACAATTTTTTCATGGTTACACCCCAAAAAATCAATGTTTAACTATTATATCAAATGCAAAAGTAAATTGATACAAAAATACTAAAATAGTGTATAATATTAGTATATTTTGCATGAAGAGGGATACAGACATGAAACTATTAAAAAGCGGAAAATTCTGGAATATCGTTGTCATCATTATTATCGCCTCAATTGTAATGTGGCTCTCACTTAAAGATGATACTGCCGAAAAACTGGCCGCCCTTGCCTCTGCCAATATTTGGTGGGTGCTGGTCGCTGTTGGCGTTATCCTGTTTTGGTGGATTAGCGAAGCCTGGATTTTGCAATTGATTGCAAAATCAGAAGGACATAAATATCGTTTTGTTGATGCCTTGCCGGCGGCAATTATTGGCCAGTTTTACAGCGCGGCAACGCCAAGTGCCAGCGGCGGCCAATTCTTTCAAGTTTATTTTATGGACCGCCAAGGCTTTAAAATTACTACCTCAGTCTTAATTCTAACCGTCAACTTTATTATCTATGTCGGCTCATTGTTGGTTATGTCAGTTATCGCTGCAATTGCCTCATTCTCATATTTTGACAGCTTTATGCCAGCGTTACCGCTCTGGCTTGCAATTGGCTTTGCAGCCAATGCTGTTGTTTATCTATTAATATTAAACGCAGCTTCTTCAAAAAAATTTCATCGCACCCTAATTGCTTTTGTTGCCCGCATACTTAAATTATTTCGTCGTGATCAACAAAAAATTTATCATACAACGATGAAGCTCGAAAAAAATATCACTGAATTTCGCGCCAGCCTTAATACTATTAAACAAAATAAAAAAGCCTACTTTGAATTTTTTCTGGTCAACTGCTTACGTTTGGTCGGCTTCCATACCCTGCCATTCTTTGTTATGCTAGCTCTCGGTGTACCAATTGTCAATGTACCGCTCACACTCATGTACTGTATGTGCGGCAGTATCCTCATTGGACTCATTACTTCATTTATTCCGATTCCCGGTGCCAGTGGTGGTGCTGAAGCATTCTTTGGACTTTTCTTTATGAATTTGTTCCCGGTTGACTTGCTTGGTCCCGGTCTGATTTTATGGCGCAGCATCCAATTATATTTCCCGCTTATTGTCGGCGGCATTATTACTGTTTGGTATACTGCATATATTAAAAAGAAACCTCTTATTACTGAAGAAGAGTAAAAAGCGTTTGGCCGATGGCCAAACGCTTTTTTATTTTCTCCCATATACAATCAGTAGCTACAATAAAATGTTTTCAGCTTTGTACAAGCTTCTTGTAGTAAAGTACTACTGGTTGCAATGTTAATGCGGATAAATGATTGATAATCAGCAATGAATCGTTCTCCTGATTCTACTAACACACCGGTTGCTGCTGCAAGTTGGCGAACAAATTGTTCAACATCTTTTACTTTATCCAGTCGCATCCAAACTAAGTACCCTGCTTCTGGTTCCATGATTTCAATGCCACTACCAGCTAAAACCGTCTTAACAATTGCTAAATTTTTATGCAATTGCGCAATGAGTTCTTGCACCCATTCAGCACCATACTCATAGGCAATTTGTGTAAAAGCAATTCCCAGACGATTGACTTGAATATGATACTTGTTCAATTGTTCTTCAACTCTTGCTAATAACAATTTATTCTGACTCAATATATATGATGTACTAAGTCCAGACAAGTTAAATGTTTTATTGGCACCGGTACTGATAATTATCTTATCATATAGCTCGCTGAACGAGAGTAATGAAACAAACTTTTTCTTACCTAAAATAACATCACTGTGAATTTCATCAGCAATTAACAAGATATCATATTTGCGACAGAGTTTGACTAGCGTTTCCAGTTCAGTTTGACGCCAAACTTTTCCTGAAGGATTATGAGGATTACAAAACAAAATTGCTTCAATATTATCATGTTGCAGTTGTTCTTCAAGCATATTGAAGTCAATGGTATATTGATTGCCATTATATGCCAATGGGCAGTTATGCATAGTTGCAAATGATGTAATTGCTTGCTGAAAATGACCATATACCGGTGTAAACACAAGTACGTTTTTATTCTGTAGCAATGAACCAATGATAAAATGCAGTCCTGATAATGTCCCAGGTGCTGCCAGAATCCACTCGCGTCGAATATTAAGATCATGCTGTTTTTTATGCCATTCAATAATACTATTGTAGAAACTATCTTGTATTGTAAAGTAGCCAAAATCTCCAGATTGTACAGTTTCGATGAAATGTTGTTGAATCACTTCCGCGTGGTTATAATCCATATCAGAAATAAAAAGCGGATAAATTGTTTTATCTTCAATCAAAAAACGCTTTTTAATATAGGTAGCATCCCATTTCATTGAACCATTTCCGCTACGCTCCATCAAGTCGTTAAAGTTTGTCATTTTAAGTTCCTTTCGTCACCGCCTGCACATACTTATTAATCAAAATATCCATAGCAATATGAGCATTTAATCGCGTATCAATATCAGCATCGGTGTCTTTACTATGTGATGTATAAATAATTTGAGTAGCCAGATTTCCAATCGGAGAATCCGGCACTTCAGTTATTAAAATGATATCAATGCCGCGTAAACTTGCTTCAACAACTGCTTCCAAAACTTCTGGCGGATTGCCACTTCTTGATAATACAAAAAGCATATCACTTTCCGGTTTGAGTGCTCTGGCTGACAAACGCATAAATCGCGAATCATCATATTGTTCTGCGGTCTTACCTAAAAGTTGCAGTTTTATTTGAAACATTTTTCCTAAAAAATTACTCATGCCCATACCATAAATAGTAATTTTATCACATTGAATCATTTTTCCGATAATTTCTTCGGTCGCCGCTTCCGTCACCGCTTGATAAGTATGTAAAAGCATATCGACATAATCGTTTTTTTCAATACTAGGTTCATGAAACTGCTCACGTAAGAAATAATCATTTTTAAAATACAAAAAATTTGTATACCCTAATTTTTGCGTTAACCGATGGACACTCGTTTTTGAAACATTAAATGTCTCAGCAATCTTAATAATAGTACAAGTATTAAAATCAAACTGTTCACGGTTATCCAATAAATCAGTCAGTAATTTTCTTTCCATATGTGTAAGTGTGCTGGCATGTAAAGATATTTGTTTTTGTAAACTCATAAATGTTCACCCTTTCGATACCTTAACAACCAGCATTCTACCTACAGCATTAATATTGCTATTCAGTTACCAATGCCGCTTCGCTTGCATCAGCAACCTCTTCTTTTCCGTACTGGTCGTCCAAGGCCTTAATAAAAGGATAATAGATTATTGTCGAAATAACAATAGCTATGACTTGAACAACCGCTCCTTGCCAGCCGGCAACCAGGAATCCCGAGAAAATCGGTGGTGTCGGCCACGGCGCCACCACACCATTAAACAGTGGCATAAAACCGATGACCATTGCAAAATAAGCAATCAGCACCGAAACAATCGGTGCCAGAGTTACCGGAATCAGCATCAATGGATTAAATACAATTGGCAACCCGAACACAATCGGCTCATTAATATTGAATAAAGCTGGTACCAAACTGATTTTCGATAATGCTTTTAAACGTGATGAACGGGCAACAAAAATCATGGCAATAACTAATCCGATAGTTAATCCGGCACCACCAATAGTTGCAAATTGGTCAATCATCTGAATTGTTCCAACGTTACCGGTAGCCATATTTAATGTCCCATTTTTAAATAGTTCCAGGTTTTCCATAGAGTTGGCATTCAACAATGGGTTAACAATAGAGTTTACCACCGTTGGATGAATACCAAACCACCATAAAAAGCCATTCAGTCCGGCAACTAATACAACCGCACCAATATTTGAAGTTAATCCTTGTAATGGAATTTGAATAATCTTATAGACAAGCTCTTGCAATGAACCTGCGAAGATTGTTGATAAACCACTGATAACCAAGAAAATTGTTACTACAAAAATTCCCGGAATCAACGCACTAAAAGATTTCGAAACCATATCCGGTACCGATGCCGGCATTGTAATTACCAGCTTGCGCTTTTGACAGAAACGAATAATCTCAACTGTCAGGAAACCAACAATCAATGCGGTAATAACCCCTTGAGTCCCTAACCAAGTGAATGAAAGCACACGGCTGACAAGTTCGCCTGATTCAGTGATGACTTCTTTAGGTGTTACTACTACATAAGCAACTAAAGCTAAAATCAATCCTGACAAGGCATCCATCTTATACTCTTCGGAAAGCTTATAAGCAATCGTCCCAGCCAAAAAGAACCCCATCATATTAAAGGTTGCCCGATAAGCTGATTCCAAGTAAGCTGTCCAGTTTGCCCCAAAAATACTGGCCATAAACTCACTATATCCGGGAACCGGGAAATCAGTGATAATCAAGAAGATTGATCCAATAATAGTTAATGGCATAATTACCAAGAACCCTGAGCGAAGTGCGCCAAAATACTTGTTGTTAGTAACCTTGGCTACCCTAGGCACCATCTGCTCCTCAATAAATTTAATAAAGCTATTCATATATATTACCTCCAAGATAGCGTTTGCAATACCATTATATCAACGAAAACTACGCAATATGTCCCTGTTTTGGGGAAATTTCCCAGAGGTATTTTTATGAGAAAAGAGAAAAAAAGCCTGTTACGACAGGCTTTTTTTACCATATAACTTAATTCCCGCATGTCCAACCATTTAGTTGCGGATAAATTTTCCATTGTCAACCATGTACCAATATGATACCTTGATAACAGAAAACAAATATTTCAGGAGGTTCATATTTATGAAAGTTTATAATAGTCAGAAAGCTCCCGAGGCAATCGGACCGTATGTACAAGCAATTGCGGCCAATGGTAACCTATATTTATCAGGTGTGCTTGGCATCGATCGCTCAACCGGAAAAATGGCCGGTGAAAGTACCGAAGAACAAGCAAAACAAATATTTAAGAATATTGAATATGTTCTGGCAGAAGCAGGACTTACCCTCAATCATGTCATCAAAACAACAATTTTCCTGACAACAATGGATGATTTCCAGACCGTCAATCAAGTTTATGGTGCCAACTTCAGCAGTCATAAACCGGCCCGTTCATGCATAGCTGTTTCAGCGCTGCCACTAAATGCTAAGGTAGAAATTGAACTTATCGCTGAACTCGTATAAAAGATAAATCCTGATTAGGTGCAGCACCTAATCAGGATTTTTTTATTCGCCGCGATAGCGAAGCACAATTATTGCACCACCAATGCAAAGCCCGCCAATTGCTGCCCATGCCGCTATTGGTGCCTGTCCGGTTTGTGGCAAAGTGTCGCTGTTTGCAGTCGTTGATTCCGACTGTTCCGCTTCTTCAGTATTATTCTCACTGCTATTGTTATCTGTGCTATCACCAGGTTCATCTTGCAGCAACGCTTCATACACCTGATTCACTGTCCAGCTATAGTTGCGCAACTCAGTGTCTGCGCTATCGAAGCGGTTAGGATCAACCGCTGGGTCAGTAACCGGTGAGTGGACCCGGTTACCAAGTAAAACAATCCCAAGATTGTTTTCTGGGTCAATCAGGGTCAGAGTGCCGGTCCAGCCAGTATGTCCATATGTAGTCGGACTGGCATATTTGCCGAACGAACTATAGCCGGAACCACCATTTACCCGCCAACCGAGACCGTAGGTCGGGTTACTTACTGAGCTCGCGGTGAACTCATCAGCGACCGCTTTGCTGAAGAGTTCAACCCCATTATAAGTACCGCCATTCAGCATAACTTGAAGCAGCACCGCCATGTCGGCGGTATTTGAAAATAATCCCGCATGTCCGGAAACACCTTCCATTGCGTAATAAGCTTTTTCATCATGAACTTCGCCCCAAATTGTTTCGATACGAATATTAGGAAAATCAATAACCCCATCACGGGTATTACCGTTTAACTCAGTTGCTGCTGTTTGTTCAGGTGCTATACCTTTATCTAGCGGATTGAACATCGTATGGGTCAATCCCAGCGGTGCGTAGATTTCCATTTCGACATATTCATCAAGCGGCATACCAACAATGGCTTCAATAATGAACCCTAGCAGCATATAATCAACGTCGCTATAAATATTCTTTGTACCCGGTTCATATTCAAGCGGTGTTTTACAAATCATTGCCAATGTCGTTGCTTTGTCTTGCGAATACAAGTCTCCGGCTACAGCCTGATTTGGGTATTGCGGATCAGCCGGGAAGCCAGCATTATGATGCAGGATGTCACTGATTTTCATAATATCTTTACCTTTGATTACATCATCAGGCTGATCGGCAAAGCCATCAATATAGTCTGAAACTAAATCGTCAATTCCAAGCTTACCTTCAGTCACTAATTTCTGCAAGGCAAAGTTGGTGGCAAACATTTTGGTATTTGATGCCATGTCATACATCGTATCAACCGTTGCCGGAATCGGATCACTCATCAATTCTGATTGATTATATTTTTTTGCCAAACCAAAGGCATTCTGATAAGCAATTTTTCCATCCTTAATAACTATCATGCTTAAACTCGAATATCCGGCATCAATCTGTTCTTGAATATTAGTTTCCATCTGTGCTAATTTTTCGCTATCAAACCCGGCTTCTTCTGGATTCGTTACCGGGGACAAGGTGGGTGATGCGGCACTCGGGTGCAGCATCACTAAACTGTTGCACAGCAGGATAGTTACCATTACAAAGATTCCTTTAGATACTTTTTTCATTCCTTCTACCTCCAAAATAAAGCAAGATGACACATCCATCATTCTGTGTCATCCTGCTGCGCGTTTCTATATAGCCCGGCTAATAAAACCGTCGGCTTGGTTTAAGCGGTTGACCGCTTCTTGGTAGTCACAATTTGCTTTAATCATGACGATGGCAACTTTCGGCTTGTTTTCAGCCTTGTGCAATACTTGTTCTGCTTGTTCGTAACTGACGCCGGTCGCATCAATGATAATGCGTTTGGCGCGTTCAACTAGTTTTTCGTTGGTTAATTGGACATCAACCATAAGATTGCCAAATACTTTACCGGCCTGCACCATCGCTCCGGTTGATAGCATGTTGAGAATCATCTTTTGAGCACTTCCGGCTTTCAGTCGAGTTGAGCCGGTCAGGACCTCCGGTCCGGCATCAACTTCCAGCTTATGCTGGGCAGCGGCACCGATTGCTGAGCCGATATTGCAGGCAACGGCAACGGTGCGGGCACCAATTTCATTCGCATACTCAAGGCCACTAATGACGTACGGGGTGCGGCCGCTGGCGGCGATGCCGATGACAACGTCAACTGGCTGCAAGTCGATGGCGGCGAGGTCATTGACCGCCAGTTCGCGTGAGTCTTCGGCGCCTTCGACAGCGCGCACGAAGGCGCGCTCGCCGCCGGCGATGATGCCGATGAACTCATCGAAGCTGACGCCGAAGGTTGGCACGCATTCAACGGCGTCCAGGACGCCGATGCGGCCGCTGGTGCCGGCGCCAATGTAGATGATACGGCCACCAGCACGATATTGTTTGCCTAGTAATTCAATAACTTCGGCAATTTCGGGAAGAATGGTTGCAATTGCAAGAGCCACTTTTTGATCTTCATGATTCATAACTGTTGCAAATTCTAAAGCTGATAATTGATCTAAATGTTTGGTATTTTCATTGCGTTTTTCTGTTGTCAAATTCTCTAGCATGTGGCCCACTCCTAACGTAATCTTTCAAGTAATTTATCATTGTAGCCAAAGAAGTAAGTTAAAACGAATCCCATTACATATGAAATAACCAGACCGCCAACATACCATAACCATTGACCATTAGCAATTAAAGGAATCAATAATAATCCAGATGGCCCGATTGCCACAGCACCAACAGTATTGCCTAATGTATTTGCCAAAGCAATAAATGCACCACCAAATCCGGCACCCAAACATGCGGTAACAAATGGCCAGAATAATGGCAATGAAACCCCATAAATTAACGGTTCACCAACACCGAGGAACCCAACCGGTAACCCTGATGCTGCTGTTTCTTTTAATTTCAAATCCTTGGTTTTTACGAAGACCGCAATGGCCGCGCCCACTTGGCCGGCGCCGGCCATTGCCATAATTGGCAACAACACTGTAAAACCTGCTGAAGTAATCAACTCAGTATGGATAGGAGTAAATGCCTGATGGATACCAAGCATAACCATTGGCAAGAACGATGCTGCCAACACATAACCACCAATAATACCTAATTGATTTAATAAGATATCAACTAGTACATAAATCAAGCCGCTCATAACAATTGATGCAATTGGCATAATCACAAAGATAGTCAAGATGCCGCCAAGAATAATTGTTACAAATGGAACTACAAATAAGTCCAGCACTGCCGGTACTACTTTACGCAACTGCTTCTCAAGCATCGCACAAATGAAGGCGGAGAAAATAACACCGATAACTCCACCGAGGTTTGGCGAAAGTTTCACCGTAAAATTAACCAGCGGAATAATAAACTCCAACGGCTGTGCCGCAGTCGTCGCCGTCGCTGCAATCCCTGCAAGCGCCGGACTTGACACCAAGGCACCCATAATCGCACCGATTACCGCTGAACCACCAAATTCTTTAGCAGCATTGTAACCAGCAACAATATTCAATGCACCAACCAGTAACCCACCTCCGGCTGCAAAAAGCAAGAACCAAGGATTGGTCACTAACTCCGGCCAGAAAGTCTTACAAACATTGGCAATAGCAGCAATCAAACCGGTTGCTACAAACCCGGGAATCAATGGAATAAAAATATTCCCAACATGTTTTAAGCCCCGCTGAAAAGCCGAATTCTGCTTGCTTTTCACACCGGCTTTAGTTGCCGCGGCAACATCTTCGTAGTCAACATCATCGGCAACAGTTGCATCACCTTTGATACCACTGATTTTTTCAAACGCATCACGCAGGCGCTGTGCATGTCCCGGACCAACAATAATTTGCATTTGCTGTCCTTCAACAATACCCATAACACCTTTTTCTGCCTTCAATTTCGCCGCATCAACAGCGCCTACTGATTTTACATTCACGCGCAGACGCGTCATACAGTTGGTAAAACTGCTAATATTATCAGCACCACCAACATCTGCCAAAATATCTTTTGCTAATTGATCATAATTCATATGATTCACTCCTCTTATCTATATTTTTTTAAATTCTACTCTTGCCCGACCACCAAGCATGTCAACAAGTTCGCAATAATGCTCAGCAATCCGGCCTATCTCTATTGTCCGTTCATCACCAGCTAAATCTTGGCGCAATACATGAATCTCGCCACTATATCTTCCATAGGCAGCAGTATCCATCTGCAACGCACCTCGCACCCGCTCAAGACCATCGCCATGACTCGGGATCGTTAAATCCGGGTGATGTCTCGTGGCCTTGATTCGCCACGAGGCATCACTTTCTTCTATCCGAATTGTCCAATGTTTATCCTTTAAAACCTGCCAGCAACCTTCATCAATTGTCGCCACTGGGATAGTTATTATCGATTCAGCTTCGTACTTAGCAATCATCTGCATATCTGGTTCACTAATGGTTCCTTCAGCGATAGCTACATATTCAATACCGTAAATAATCCGCTGTTCCAAATAATTGATATAGGGACTGCGATTCCGTTGCACTTCTAGCACCGGCAGTCCTAAATGCAATGGTGCACGCAACTGCCGGTTACCGGGAATGAAGCTAAAAATCATTCTCCGGAACTCGCTTATCATCCGGTTTTGGCGTTGGTAAAACGCATCATTTAATCCTGTTTCCGGACGCGGATAATAATTATGCCAGGCAATCACCGGAATATCTGCAAGTTCCATCAATTCAGCCTCAGTCAAAGTGCTGGCATTCAAAGCAATCTTAAAACCAAGCTGATGCATCATTCTGATTTCCGTAAGCGTAAAACCAAAATCAATCCGCAAACCAATAACACCATATTCTTTAAGTTGCGCTAATGCCGCTATTGGTATATTCAACATCGTGAGCGTATTCGGCGAAATATCCGCAAAAAACTGATAGCCATGCTGCCGATGTAATTTCTGCATATAATCGATGAACTGTTGCAAACGTTCTGTTTCGGGAATATGCAAGGATACAAAAAAGTGTTTGATGTTATATTGTTTTGCCTGCTGAACCACTTGATTTAAAACAACTTCCTCATCAGTTGGATAAAGCGAAAATACTAACATGCCTAGTCTGCCTCCTTTTTCTGAATAATATTGTATGTTCGCTCCAAGCGTTCCATTGATTCTTTTTGAAAGAGCAATCCATAAGTATAAAACAACACATCAACCATATACAGTTGCACAATTCGCGAACTTAGTGCACTGCTGCGAAAATCATGTTCGAAGGCAGCAACCTCTAAAGTGATAGTTGCCCACTTGGAAAGCTCAGTCTTGCCAATTCTGGTAATCGCAATAATTGGTACATTTTGCTCCTTCGCTTGTTTCGCTAGTTCAATCATTTCCCGCTTCTCACCGGAATAAGAAAATAAAATCACTAAATCTTTATTAGTATACTGGCGCAAGGCGACTTTGCGTAAATCGTGATCCGAATGGATAAACGCCTGTTTCTCCATTCGCAATAATTTATGAATCATATCCTGAGCAACTAAATCGCTGGCACCAACTCCGGCACACATAATTGCACTTGCCTGATTAATAAATTTAGCCGCAGTACGCACCTTATGAATCGAAAGAATATTCTCGGTATCGGTTAATGCCGATATATTCTGCTTCAATAAATTTTCCGCAATATTATCCTTAAACTGTTCTGATTCCGGTCGCGAAAAACTACTGCTGTTCTGATTAGCAACTTCATGGGCCAATACCAACTTAAATTGTTTAAAACCATCAAAACCTGATTCCTGACAGAACCTGCTGACACTGGCATTACTTACCCCTGCCGCCTCAGCCAGCTCAGTCGTTGTATACCAAATAACTTTTTCCGGTTCACTTAGTATATAATTGCCTAAACGCTTCTGGGTTTTACTCATCCTCGTCATATGTTCATGAATGCGGTACAATGTTCCACTCATATTTTCACCTCTTTTCTGATACCGATTACAACCATTATATGTTGATGAAATTTTTTATTCAATATTTTTAAATAAATGAAATTTAATTTCGTGAAATATATAATAATAATGTAATTGGAGCATCAAAAGTATTGCTTATCTGTCAAAAATTGACAACAAAAAAAGAGAAGTCCTCAGGACTTCTCTTTTTATTTTTCTTCTAACCAACAACAATATTAACCAATTTTCCAGGAACAACAATAACTTTACGTACCGTTTTTCCTTCAATAAAGGCTTGCACATTCTCTTGTTCCAGTGCCAATGCCTCCATATCTTCTTTGCTAATATCCGCAGCTACATTTATTTTAGCACGTACTTTGCCGTTCACCTGAACAACCATTTGCACTTCTGAAGATTTAGTTTTTGCTTCATCATAGGTTGGCCAAGCAGCATAAGTAATACTGTCTTTTTCACCACAGATAGTTTGCCAAATTTCTTCACCGATGTGTGGTGCAATCGGTGCCAGCAATTGAATAAAGCCTTTCGCATATTCAAGCGGCAATTGCGGATGCTTGTAAACTTCATTGACGAAAATCATCATTTGCGAAATTGCAGTATTGAAATTCAGAGTTTCAAAATCAGCAGTTACTTTCTTCACTGTCTGATGATAAACTTGCTCGAGTGCACCATCATTATCAGCACTAATTTCAGCTACCTCAGTGTATAGACGCCAAACGCGGTCAAGGAAACGACGTGAGCCATCAAGACCTTCTTCACTCCAAGCAATAGCAGCATCAAGCGGTCCCATAAACATTTCATACAGCCGCAAAGTATCAGCGCCATGTGATGCAACAATCTTATCCGGGTTCACAACATTGCCTAGTGATTTTGACATCTTCTCATTATTGGCCCCAAGAATCATCCCTTGATTAAACAAACGTTGGAATGGTTCACTGGTTGGTACCAGCCCTAGGTCAAATAACACTTTATGCCAGAAACGTGCATAGAGCAAATGCAACACTGCATGCTCTGCACCACCAATATACAAATCAACCGGCAGCCAATATTCCAACAATTCACGAGAAACAAACTCCTCAGTATTATGCGGATCAAGATAACGCAAGAAATACCAACAACTTCCCGCCCACTGCGGCATCGTGTTAGTCTCACGACGACCTTTTTGGCCCGGACGGCCATAATCCGCGCCATCAACAATCAACCAGTCAGCCGCATTAGCAAGTGGTGACTCACCGGTTCCCGAAGGCTGAATATGCTTCATCTTCGGCAATAGTACCGGCAACTCTTCTTCATTCACCAAACTCATGCTGCCATCTTCCCAATGAATAACCGGGAACGGTTCGCCCCAATAACGCTGACGGCTGAACAACCAGTCACGCAATTTATAATTTACCTTGCGCGCACCGCATTTATGCGCTTCAAGATACTCAATCATCGCTTCTTTCGCTGCGGCATTATCCATACCATTCAAAAATTCAGAATTGATATGTTCACCATCACCAAGAATCGCTTCCTCACTCAAATCACCAACAATCACTTGCGCGATTGGCAAATCATACACTTTAGCAAATTCAAAGTCACGGCCATCGTGTCCCGGCACTGCCATAACTGCGCCGCTGCCATAAGTTGCCAAAACATAATCAGCAATCCATATCGGCAACTTCTCACCAGTCAAAGGATGCACCGCAAACGCACCAGTTGCTACCCCGGTTTTCACCTTCTGCAACTCAGTCCGCTCAAACTCAGACTTTTTAGCAACCTCAATTTTATATGCATCAACTGCATGGCGATGTTCAGCAGTCGTTACCTTATCAACCAACTCATGTTCCGGCGCAAGCACCACATAAGTTACTCCATAAAGGGTATCCGGCCGGGTCGTATAGACTTCAACCACATCATCAAAACCGTCTACCGCAAAACACACATCAGCACCCTCGGATTTACCAATCCAGTTGCGTTGCATATCTTTAAGGTGCTCCGGCCAATCCAAATCATCAAGATCTTCAAGCAACCGCTCAGCATACTTAGTAATCTTCAATACCCATTGGCGCATCGGCTTACGAACAACCGGATAACCGCCACGCTCACTAACGCCATTAACAATTTCCTCGTTAGCAAGCACTGTCCCCAGTTCCTCACACCAGTTCACCGGAATCTCTTTCATCTCTGCCAAACCAGCATTATACAACTGCATAAAAATCCACTGCGTCCACTTGTAATATTCCGGATCGGTCGTATTGATCTCACGATTCCAATCATATGAAAAACCAAGCGACTGAATTTGCCGTTTAAAAGTCTGAATATTTTTCTCGGTAAACTCTGCCGGATCATTTCCGGTATCCAAAGCATACTGTTCAGCCGGCAAGCCAAAAGCATCCCAACCCATCGGATGCAAAACATTAAATCCTTGCGCCCGTTTCATCCGTGACATGATATCAGTTGCCGTATACCCTTCCGGGTGCCCAACATGCAACCCGGCACCAGATGGATAAGGGAACATATCCAAAGCGTAAAACTTCGGCTTACTCATATCCTCACCAGTCTTAAAAGTATCTTGCTCAAGCCAAAACTTCTGCCATTTCTGCTCAATCTCTTTATGATCAAAACTCATTTTTATTCCTCCTTAAATATCAAAAAAACGCCTCTAAGTTCTCAAAAAAACCTAGAGACGAATAAAATCCGCGGTACCACTCTGCTTCATCCGGCAATATCTACCTGACACACTCAACATTCTTTAACGGTATGACCCGGAACACATTACTGCTACTTCATGCATTCTGCTAAACAGGCGAGTTCATCATTCAAGCTACCACCGCTTTCCACCAACCAGCGACTCTCTTTGCGTGCCCTCAATAACTACTATTCCTGCATCTACACATTTCACCTTTAATTATAACAACTTTTAACGAATAATCAACCCCGGGACGGGGAAAAATTTAAAAAGCCAGAACCCAAGGTTCTGGCTTTTTCTCTTTTATAAGATAAGCAGTATTCTGGCATTATAATTAAATAACTCTAACAATTAATTATCCTGCAATCTCTCTTTTAAAAATTGGACTGTATCTTGGTAAGTAGTTTGTCCGGGTACATTGCCCATTATAAACTGATACTCATGACCGGTAACAAACTCATCAACACTATAGAACCGCTCTCGCACATCAACATTGAGACTTCTGAGCTTATCTGCAAGATTTCTTCCCATTGATTCAAACGATGCTGTATTTCCATCGGTAATGTATGCAGGTGGAAAATCGGCATTTACATTATCCACTATTGAAGCTTGCTTAGCCAATGGACTTTGCACCCAATCCTTCTCACCAATATAACTCCACCCTATTTGACTAAATATAAAACTAAATACGACATTGTCACTATTAGCTAATCCTGTTAATTCATATGGCCCGCAGTACAACAACATCCCCTTAATAGATGATTCCGGAACAACTTGTTCAATACCAACCTCCGAAGCGTAATTAGCATTTGTTTGCGTAATAACAAATTGGCTCACTATTTGAGCCCCTGCAGAATCGCCGGCAAAAAACAACTTAGATGCATCAATATTGTATTTCTCTTTATTAGTTAAAACAAAATCAACAAATTCTTTTGTCTGAATGACTGGTGTCGGATACACATAATCCGGTGCTACACTATAATTAAGTGCAATAACAGTATATCCCTCGCTTGCCAAAGCCACACCATAGTTTTCTATCATAGACTTATCGCCGCCGACAAATCCACCACCATGTACCCAAAATATCACGGGGTATGTTTTCCCTGGTTCTTTATTTGGTGTGTACACATCGAATGTGTTTTCCGGATACGCTGATGTATACACCTCATCCTTGGTGATAGTAACTTTTGCTTCCATTTCATTATAATTTGGTAATGTTGAACTTTCCGGCGCTCCACCGAAAATCAGTGCATTTGCAAGCCAAACTACTGGTCGCGGAGTAATATTAACAATTATTACTACACTCAAAAGAATTACTAATATAATATCTAAAAAAATCAAAACTATCTTCTTCATATCTAACCCTCATTTCAAAACTTGATTCAAATATACCATAGTCCGATATACTTCGCAAGAATAGCGGTTTCCTATTGTTCATTATGAAATCTACTATAATAAAAAGCCTGATAAAATCAGGCTTGCCATCAGAAAAAGTATATAGTAGTTGGCACTCTAACAGTGTCCAAAATACCAAATTTATTTTAATATGATTTATAGACCTCTTTGCCATTAAGCTGAAGGTTTTTATTTACACCATATTTAGTTTTATAAGCTATCACGTTTCTAAATTCGTCTATATCATAATTATCATTCAAAGTATCAAATACCTGCCATGTGGCTATCACGTCGTTTAAAGCCCGATGAGCATTCTCCAGCGGAATATTCAAATAGCGACATACATCGCCAAGCTTATGCGGCGCCGGGCAGTACGCCCGCGCCAGCGTCAGCGTGTCAATGAAATCATTGGTCAGCAACTGATGATTAGCAACATGTTTGCTAAAAAATACATTCAAAAATGGCAAATCAAAAGGAATATTATGTGCTACCAACAAAACATCCGGGGTAATCACACCCTGCAAATGCTCAAGCAACTCTGCTTCCTCAACGCCATCTTGTTTTGACATCTCCATAGTAATTCCGGTCAATTGCTGAATCTTCGGCGGAATATAACTGCGGCGCAACAAAATACTCTGCTGATCCACCTCGCCGTCCGGTGTTACTAACCGGTACCCAAACTCCAGCAATTTATCACGACTCGGATTAAAACCAGTCGTCTCAACATCAAACACCATAACTTTCTGCTCAATCATCAAACTCACCTCAATACTCTTATTATAGCATAATTTTTATTGAGGAAAAAAGGAAAAGAACGGCCCGAGGTGTCCGCTCTTTTCTCAACTTTTACAAATAAATCTCAAAACAGAACACATGCTTTTCACTATCAACAAGACAATCGAAACTATATCCATAGCGCTCAAGCAGCAACTGCACGATATATAATCCAAGTCCGTGTCCGTCAGCCATTTCACCGGCTTCACTGACAAACGGCTTAAAGATAGTATTGACATCAATTACCGCATCATCGGGAATAATATTGCAAACTGAAATCTTGTTGTCAGTCACAGTAATCGTCACCGGAGTTGTCGGCTTGCGATAATAAACTGCGTTGCTCAGCAGATTAGAAATAATCTTGCTGAAACTGTCGGCTGGCATCGTCAGCCGCAGCTCTTTGCTGCTTTCATTGACAATGTTAATAATTGCCTGCTCATCAACTTCACGATAAAGCTGCTGTGCCTCCTCAATAATCGGCATCACGACAATATCTTCATTGTAGTGCAAGTGCTCAGTTTTAGAAACTGATAAAATCTCATCAACCAACTTCTGGATTTTTTGCAGATTATCGTAGCATTTTCGCAAATAAACCTCATGATTCTGATAATCACCAACATGATTGAGCATTCCCTCAATCATTGAGTTCATCGCCATAATCGGCGTCTTTAATTCATGAGTTGCCCCGCGCATAAATAATTGCTTATCCTCTTCAAGCTTTTTAGTATAAATGACTTCATCATCCAAATCACGGATTGACTGGCGCAATTTTCCATACATCCGGTAAATATCATTTTCCAATTGTACCAATTCATCACCTTGTTTATAATTAGTTCTTTCTGGTTCTTGCATAGTTTCCATATTGCTAACAAATTTATTTATCTTTTTAACTTTCCTTGAAATTAATAAAGAAATTATCAACGATAATAGACTTGAAAGAATCAAAGAAATAATAATAAAATAGAAAAGATTTTCTAAAAAATAACTTTGAATATTTTGAATATATGACAGCGGACTGTATGACTTAACATTAGCTACTTTAATACCATAAGAATCACCATCAACACTAAAGCCTCGTTGTAGTACAGTATAATCGTCCATTCCATCTTTCATCGGAATTGGACTGTTTTCTGTTTTGCCTAGAAAATTGTAGTAATCAATATCCAAAATCGAATACTCATAATAGCGAATCGGTGTTGCATATGTAACCTCATGCCCATTTTCACTAGTATTG
The DNA here is from genome assembly GCF_005771635.1 of Culicoidibacter larvae. Classification (GTDB taxonomy): domain Bacteria; phylum Bacillota_I; class Bacilli_A; order Culicoidibacterales; family Culicoidibacteraceae; genus Culicoidibacter; species Culicoidibacter larvae. The sequence goes on from NZ_VBWP01000007.1 coordinate 105,873, forward strand.
TATATATAGTACAATTCTTTTTGAACGACTCCCTCAGTCCAATAAACAACTTCGCTGTTTAATTTTACTTCAATAATATATCCATTATCAGAATATTGTTTAAGGTGCTCTTTATTAACACCATTCTTTTTAACATCTGTTTCTATTTCATTAATAACTTTTTCAGTATCATTATTCACTTGTATCTGGTTTATCATTGGTATTCCAAGCGTAACTAACATATTTGATGCTGAAATAATTACAAACGATAACATCGTGATAATAACCCATATCTTCCAAAACAATGGAATTCTTCTCATAGTACTTCCTCCACTCTATAGCCAACACCTTTGACCGTTTGGATAAAGGTGTTGCCAAGTTTTTTTCGAATATTGCGGACATGCACATCAATAACCCGTTCATCAACATAATCATTATAGCCCCAAATCAGGGTTATCAATTGCTCGCGTGAATAAACCATTTTTGGATTGGCCATCAGCACTGCCAGAATCTCAATTTCCCGAGCTGTCATTTCAATTTGCTGACCAGCTTGAGTGACACTGTTTTTAGTAACATCCAATGTGACTTGATTCACTCGCAGCAACTGACTTGTTTCACCATATACCCGCCGCATCAACGCGCCAACTTTAAACAGTAAAACCTTCAACGAGAATGGTTTTACCACGTAATCATCAGCCAAAGCAAACACCGCTTCCTGGGTTTGCTCATCATTTAAAGCACTGATGGCAATCACCGGTACCGAGCTCAGTTTACGAATTTCTTTCAGAATTGTTTGTCCATCAAGAGTTGGCAACATCAAGTCTAAGATCAGCATGTCCACCTTGTGGCTATAAAATTTTTCTAAGCCGATAGCGCCATCGACACTGCTTATAACCAAATAACCATCTGCCCGCAAAAATGAACAAATTGCCTCATTGATATCCGTGTCATCCTCAATCACTAAAATACATCGCTTCTCTTGCATCTGCGCACCTACTCTCACTTTTTTGAATCATGATTTATAATTATTATATATGCGTCATGTTAAGTCAATATGAAGAAAAGAAAAAAAACCGGTGATGGCCGAGCCATCACCGGTTTCAACTTTATTCAAAAATAACTGCCTGTGTAATATCTATATGCTGCGAACTCACTTCACTGCAAGTAAATGCATGCTCGAGTTGGCGGCGAATACGATCCTGCATATATAAATTATTCTGCAGCACACTGCCCCAGAACGCATAGCACTGCGGCTGAATCCCAAACTCCTGCAACGCAACAATAACCTGATCAGCAAAGGCATCAGCGCTATCGCTCAGTATTGTCTGTGCCACCACATCTCCCTGCTCGGCAAGCTCGGCGACAATCTTTGCTAACGCCGCTGTCTCCGCTTTGTTCTGCTTATAAAGCTTCGGCACCGCTGCCCGAATCGTCTCGGTGCCGAGCGCTTCCAGCAACGCGCTGCTTAACACATCGTTCTGCCCGCGGTCAGCTTGATGCATCGCGTGCATCAAGCCACGCTTAGCGATGTCGTAGCCACTGGATTCATCACCAAACAAATGCCCGTAACCACCAATAATCCGGTACTCACTTGCTGCCCGCACCACCGCAATTGAACCGGTGCCAGCGGAAAGCAATAATCCTGGCTGATTTTGGAAAATCGCCTTATGTGCGAAAACAACATCATTATAAACCGCTACCTTCGTCCGGTAAGCTGCTTCCATAGTTTCAATCAATGACGGCAGCAATGGATGATTAAGCACCCCAGCCATGCCGATAACAATCTTAGCAACTTCAATCTCACCAAGTGCTGACAATGCGCTCCCGGTCGCCTCATACACAATTTGAATTGCGACTTCTTTATCATTGGCAAGATTGGTTCCTAGCCCGACAAAATCATGCAACTTATTACCTTGTTCATCATAAATACCGACATGGGTTTTAGTCCCGCCAACATCAATTCCAACCGCTACTCGCATCAAGCGTCACTTCCTTTAAAACAAGCATAAAAGACTTGGTAAAATAAATCAATCAAAAACCAATATTCTGGCAGTTTTTTTCATAAAAAGCGAAAAAAGCAGGCTTCCCCCGAAGCAGGCAGCCTGCTTTTCAAAATTCTCCCAACAATTAAATCCAGAATGACATAGTTAAAAGACTGAAGATTAAAAGCGATAGTTCCATGTGAGAATTAACAAATTAAAAAACTGTCAGCCAGAGAGCCGACAGTTTTAAAACTTCCTAATAGAGCAACAAACAGCGAATTTCGGGGGACTGTTTATTGCTCTATCGCGAAGGAGGAGCGGTGCTCCTCACTTCCTATTTATTACTCTTTTTGCGGCGATAAAATAAGTATCCGCTTATCAATACAATCAATGATCCAACACCAATTAATTCTAATTGATTTTGTCCGGTTACCGGAAGCGCTGGCGCCTCGGTTGTATCGGTAACTGTCATGGTAATATCAGTTGCTAATTCACTAGTACTGTTCAATGCGAATGTAGACATTGTTGTTGCTTCTTGATGCTTGATTGTCAGCATGAAGTCACCAACTGCCGGATTTAAATGTACCGTACTAATATTAGAAACTTTTAACGGAGTTAATACTTCCGCCGTCTCATCGTTCCATGCTTTCGCATTTGAACGAGCAAGAATTTCATCTTCCAATGTGCCATTAGCAATAAACGCTTCTAACTCATCAAAAGTAATTTCAAAGTTAGTTGCTTCAAGTTGCCAAGTGCCATCAGCAATCAAATCTTGCCAGTCGGCGATTAAGGTTAATCCGCCTGCCGGCATTGTGATTGTGCCGCTGTAACTTGTGTCAGCCGCGTCTTTCCAACCTAAGAACTTGTGTCCAAACCATGTTGGTGCAGTGACCGCACTTAGGTCAACTGTGCTGTCAGTTACTTGAATGATATCTGCCGGTTGGGTAGCTATGTTACCACCATTCACATCGAAGGTGATGGTTTGGTCTAACGCTGTCCAGTGTGCTTCTAAGACAAGCCCGCCTGCTGGTACAGTAACTACACCAGTATATTGTGTACTACCTACATACCAACCATCAAATTGGTAACCAGGACGTGTTGTACTTACAGTATCAAGGTCAACGGTTGTATCAGTTTTTGCGGTGATTGAGGCAACGCCACTTCCACCTTTGGTGTTAAAACTGATTACTTGGTCATTGGCAGTCCATTTTGCTTTGAGTGCGAGTCCACCAACCGGCATTGTGAATGTTCCGCTGTGTTGTACATCGCTTGCATCGAACCAGCCGACAAAGCTATATCCGGCTCTTGTTGGGTTGGCTAATGCATCAAGATTCACTGATGAATCTGTTGGTTGCGTCAATGTTGCTGGTGCTCCGGTTCCGCCATTAGCATCAAAAGTAATGTTTTGATCATCAGCAGTAAACTGTGCGTATAATGTTTTGTTTGACGCTGGCATCTTGTTAGTTGCGAAGTTCCACTTCGTTCCGCCAGTTGCGGCATCAAACCAGCCACTGAATGTATAACCAGATTTAGTTGGTACTGTTGCCGGTTCTACTACTAAGGCATCAAAGGCAACGGTTTGCGTACTTGTTGTCCCCTGATCGTTAAATGTCAGTGTGTAATTGTTTCTTGTGTATTGAGCATACAAGGTTTTGTTTGATGCTGGCATTTTGTTGGTCGTGAAGTTCCACTTCGTACCACCAGTTTGGGCATCAAACCAACCCGCAAAGGTAAATCCAGTTTTTGTTGGTGTTGTTGGTTCAGTTGCTAATGTATCATAGACAACGGTTTGAGTAGTTGTCGCGCCATCATTATCAAATGTCATGGTATAACTATTGATAGTAAATTGCGCATATAGCTTCACAGCATTCGCTGGCATTTTGCTGGTCGCAAAGTTCCATTGCGTACCACCAGTCGCTGCTGTAAACCACCCAGTAAATGTATATCCAGTTTTCACTGCATCAGCAGGTTTCGTTGCTAATGTATCAAATGTTACTTGTTCATCAGCAGGTTTTGTGCTTGTTGCGCCATTAGTCGCAACATCATAACTTAGTACATACTTGTTAGCCGTATATTGTGCATATAATGTTACATCAGCTGTTCCTACTGTATATGGGAAGGTTACTTTTGAACCACCGGTTGCTGCGGTGAACCAGCCATTGAATGTATGTCCGGCTTTTGTTGCCGTTGGTTCAGTCGTGATTGCTTCACCAGGGTATTTATTGATTGACGCGGTAGCACTTGTTCCAGTATTTGGATTAAAAGTTACTTCCACCGCTTCAATAATTCCGGCATTCACACTATCAAAGCCGACTGCACTTGGTGTTAAGCTTGATGTTGTAGCTTTATCATGAGTAGCAGTTGGTGTTGGCGTACTGCCGCCACTTGTTACCGGACTAAAACGTGTACTATCATCACTATTTGGATTGGTAAAGACAATATCTACATTTTGTGCTTTATCTAAGCCTAAGAAGGCATAGCTACCATCGACACCATCTATTGTTTTAGTTGTCGTTGTTTCGATGACAGTTGTTGTTCCCGCCTCCAAGGCAACGACTGTCACCCCATTACGCCCAGTTTCTCCAACATCTTTTAAACCATTTCGGTTGGCATCATTAAACACTAGACCTTTTACCACACCGGTTTTCAGACGAATTGCGATTGGCTCACTTGGTTTATATCCAGCAGCCCCGGCAATTACTCGGTGAATCCGCGCTGAATAAATGTTAACATTCCCGGCATTAGCATCTGCATCCGGATCACTTAAAACTAATGGGAAGCTGAACGATTCGTTAAATCCATCAGGAATTGATGTATTAGTCGTTACTTTCACCATCCGAATATCGTCTTTGTTAGCAATTGCACTCCAAGGTACAAAGGCTGCAGAGTCTTTATCGGTTGCATAAGTTGTCGCGTATAACACGGTATAGCCTAATGTTCCTGTAGGAATGACCGGTTGATCAATTGAAGCTGTCCAAGTGAATGCTTCTTTTTGAAGATGAACACTTGGGTCAAAGTCAGTTGGTGTACTTGGGATTAAATCAGTCGCTTCTCCCGCTTTTGGAATCGGAATAAGCGCGGTATAACCTTCAATTGTATTTCCTGAATTATTGGCAACAGTTAATTGGTATTTAGCTGCTCCTTCAGGGTTTAAGTCAATGATAGACTGATTAGTACTATAGTCATAGCTTACCCATGGTCCATTATTTAGATTCGCAGCACTGGTAACGGTAAAGTCTTTTTGTGCTTGCAAGTAGATAACTTGTGTAGTATGCATGGTTCCAACTAATTTAGTAGTATTACCGGTGCCATCAACATTATATTTATTGGCCGCTACATTATTTTGACTCGCTGTATTACTTTGCGTTACTCCTGTATGTGGTATTACTTGTAAAATATTCGAGAGATTATATGCGACCGTTGGTATATCTTTGCGTACGGCCATTGTATATTTTAAAGTTGGTGCCGCAGTTGCAACGCCATTTTCACGATAACCACCAACTTTTAAATATGGCAAACTAATTTTATAGACGGTATTACCGGTATTATCAGTGGTTGCGACCGGAATAAAATCTCCATTCGTAGCACTGTATGTTAAGCCGTTTTCAGTATCTATCACTTCAATCGTGCTTGGATCAATAATGAAATATTGGTCTTCTCGTAAATAGATATCAAACCCTTTTTTACTTTGCGCCATACTTGTTGTCAATATGCCCTGATACGAAGTATTTATTGTGCTTGAAACATTAATCGTTTCGCCAGCCATTTTAGTTTGATTGGCTAAATTATTACCAATTATTGGGCCAAATGCGCTTCCCGCCGCAATTGTTCCGGTGTGGCTTGCACTATGCGCATTAACTCCATTAAAGTCACCATCATTTGTTGTGGTTACTGTTGAAACAAATGTTGACGCATTTGGGTTAACAATTTTCCCCCAATAGCCAAAGTTCATGGTTGATTGATAGTAATAGTTATTATACGCATTTGTTCCTGCACGTGAAACAAAATTAGTCGCATCATAAGTAATTTCCTTAATATACTCATCTGGATATCCAAGAGATGACATTGTAAAATCGACATAACTACTTGTCCCCTCAAAAGTACCATTTACGGCTTTACTAGGGAGTGTAATTGTACGATTATTAGTTGTTATTACTATATTAGTCGCAGCAGTATTGGTTCCGACTAATAGACGAACTTTCTTTACTTGAACAACGGTATCATCAAAAACAACTTTAATACTTTGATTGGTTGCTGTTTCTGCGCTCCGGTTAGCCACGTTAAAGTTTCCTAATGCAACTACATCGCTACTCGAAATATCTACAGCATTGTATGCAACTGTTGTAGCGGTATCCGAAGTAGTTAATTCGTTAGTAAATGGTGCTACTACATTTATTGCATTATTATCGGCAGACAAACTACCGCTAAATGGTGTGTTGCTGCCATAAGGAATAGCTGTGTAAGAAGCGCTGGTTGTACCAACACTAATCGCTGTATCCGCGGCAACACTAGTCGGTACTGTAACATTTATTCTCAATGTACTTACTGAATAATAATCTATAAATTTCAATTTGACAATTGTATTGTTGGCATCACTAGCTGTATCTAATGTATAGGTCATATTACCATTATTGCCATTAGCTATAGACACATTGTTGACAACTAATGGTTTCGGTATTAACCAAGTCATTTCCAATGATTTAAATAGCAAACCACCACTTCCAACTCCGCCACCAATTCCGCCACCAATTCGACCGTTCATAGTATAGTCTAGGTCAACGCTTGCGCCTTGTTCAACAAAGTATGATTTTCGACCCATTGGCTGAATTCTAAAAGTACTACCAATCTCTATACTTTCAAAAGTCTCATCTTCATGAACAGTTGTTGTTCCATTTACATCGCTGATAACTTGTACATTCAACAAATTATCCAATACTCGGTTGTTCATATTAATTGCAAATTCTCTTTGCAATTTAACCATTGCTTCAACACCAATTGCCGTTGTACCCGGTGAAATTTCGTATACCAATTGTCCGCTGCCTGGTTGGAAACCATAAATCGGTCCATCAGCAGTGAAAGTCGCATTACTGATAATTCCTTGCTTATCAGCCGGTAACAAACTTGCATCAAATACCCAAGCGCCACTCACTTTTTTCATTCCGATAGCACTAGCCAACTCGAAACCTGGCGCAACGGTAATTACAATCTTACGGTTAGTGACTGATGTTGAGCCATCGAACGTTGCTTGCACACTCAAAGTTCGCGCATTATTTGACAAATCGTTAATGCTGTAATATTTGTTGTTTACCGCACTTAAGTCTTCACCATCAAATACTGCAACTCCCGGAGTTGAAAATGGAGAAATTTTTGAAAACACGGTCGGTTGATCCGCTTCCGGCTCAACCTCAGCATCCGCATCAAGGTTTTCATCACTTACCGAATTCTGCACATCGGTATTTTCTTCGCTCGCGGTATTCGTTTCACTCGCTTGATTATTATCGCTTAATGCAAAAACTGATAAATCAGCCTGCATCGCTACAATCGCTGCTAACAGTAGCACACTTGTAAGTATTTTAATATATTTTTTCATTATTATTGCCCCCTAAAAGCTTCTTCTTACACATTAATATTATCATTCCCTGTATGGCAAACAATGTATATTCATATGGAGATTGTGTAGATTGTGGAAAAAGGATGCGCCCGCATTTCGGGCGCATCCTTTCATTTTCTACCGACTAATCAAATACATAACTTGTTTCACTACCTTCGATGTAATCAGATAATGAATCAGTAATAACAGTAATGGCAATAAAAACATGATAATTAATATCACATGCACTACTATACTGAACCAAGTTTCATAATCCATAAACGTAAATGGATTATTTGGATATTTGGTCTCATACCAGCTCGCCCCCATATTTTGCTGATATGCTTGATTTATATTTATCACGTTTGAAGTCACGCTTACTTGCACCGTCGTGCTCGGTCCATCAAGTGCTGAAACCGTCAGCGGATAAGTACCCACTTGCGGCCTTACCTGACTGGCATCAACATTATTTATGCTGACTGTATCTAAAGTATCAGTTCGCCAAGCTCGCGCTTCAGTCAGGCGAACCCACTCTTCGTCCGTCATATTTTGTAAAGCATCACCGCTTATTGATACATCCTTAGCATCAATTGCAATACTGCCGCTGACAATAGTGTTCTTTGCTTTTATTGTCATGTAGACAACTTTCTCCAAAAGCAAATCGCCATCTTGATATTGAATCGTCACCGCATAAGTGCCCGCTTCTTTACCTTCGGCATACAGCTGCCGTAATTCCTCGGCAATCGCCTCTTGCTCTGACTGCGGAATCACCATACTTACCGCTGCAACCGGCATCACTGTTGCCAACAATAAACCGATGCTACACAAAATTATAGCTACAATTTTACGCATGCTGATCACCTGCCTCAGGCTCACCTAGCGGCAAACGAATTTCCAAACACACGCCATCACCTACCGGACTGAATGTACAAACCCCATTATTAGCAGCAACCATTGTCTTGATTGTATACATACCAATCCCGGTTGCATTCGGATTCTCAGCTCCGGCTGAATAAAACAAATCGAATACGCGTTCAAAATCAATCTGACTGGTATCCTGCAAATCATTATACGCCTGCAAAACAATCTCACTATCCTGCTGATAAATTTCTAATTCAAACTTACCGCCTGCCTCAGTATAACTGCACGCATTGGCAATCACATTATGAATCAGCTGCTTCAACTGAATCGGATCAATAAAAATATTTAGATTCCGTGGCCCATCAAGATAATGCTTAATCTTACGTTCCTTAAATAACGGCTTGAACTTACGAATCATTGTTCGCACCACTTCAATAATATCAACATCTTGCTTCTGTGCAATCGCTGAACCACGCTCCTGTTTTAGAATCTGCAACGAATCAACAATTTCACTCATCAAGTACTGATTATTATGCTCCATCTCATTTAAAATTGCCGTTGCCTCAGCATCACCCTCAACCAGCTTGCGCACCTGATCAATCTGCATCTCCTCAATACTAAGCGGTGCTTTCAGATCATGGATTAAAGCCCGAACAAGTTGAAGTTTATCCCGATAAACTTCCTGGCGCTCCTGTAATTCACGTTCCAACAAGGTATATTGTACACCGATAGAATCAAACTTCCCGCGAAGATCATCAGTAAAATAACTCAGCTCTTCTGATAACAAATCATATTCACTGTCCGCATCGATCGGCGCCACTTCGTTCAGTCGGTACTCTTTCAATTTAAAAATATTATCGCGTAGCCGGGTCAGCGGCGAAATCAAATTTCGGAACATAATAACAATCATCACAATAATGATGGCACAAAGTAAAATAACCCCGCCAATAACAATTGCAAGTACTACCTCAAATAAAAATTGTGGACTCAACTGATAAACTGCCAGCCAAACCTGATACTCAGTACCATCCTGCCCCGAATAAAGAAATGCACCCTGATAGTTCAAAACATCCGGGCTGATAGACTCATTCAACAATGCAAAATCAGTGGTTGGCATCGATGAATAAATTGGTGCCGCTGGTGAAATAACCACCAGCTCAGCACTCTTGCTCTCAGTAATTGCAGCAAAGGCCTCCGCCATTGCTGCCTCACTGCCGCCTGCATCAAGCACATTTAAAACTTCCTGTTTTATTTCTTCTACCTTATTATTAGTCAAAGTATCATAGATGGTTGGAATATTAAATATCAGCAAACTAAGCAACATAATTAAAACAAGATAAACAGCAATAATTACATAAAACAACTTACTCCATTTGCGTTGCTTTAACTTATTCAACCCATTCATAACCTATACCCCTAATTGAAACAATACTTGAAAGCTCAAGTTTTGCCCGTAATTTTTTTACGTATGTATCAACCGTCCGTAAATCACCAAAAGCATCACTCATGCGCCAAATAGTTTTTAAAATCTCTTCCCGGGTTAAGACAACATTCTTATTTTTCAGAAAAAACAACAATAATGCAAACTCCTTACCGGTAAGATGCTGCTCCTCGCCTTCTTTAACCACCAGCCGCTTCTTAATATCTACTTCTAAATCTTCGTAATCACTGTAGAGATGCTCAACTTTCTTTTCACTTGATTGTCGCATTGCACTCTCTAAACGCTTCAATATAATATTAATTGAAGTTGATTTCTTTAGATATTCAGTCGCATGCAAGTCAAAACTCTTCAACTCATCTTCTTCATCATCCGAACCAGTTAAAATAACAACCTTCACATCCTCATCATACTTCCGCAACAACGACAAAAATTGATGCCCATCAATTGAAACCATCATTAAATCACTTATTACCAGGTCATAAACTCCTTCTCGGAATAACCTTAACCCATCCGCTGCATTGTCAGCACAGTCTACTGCATAGCCCTCTAAAACTAACAAATCACGAATTACTTCTTGATACTGCGGATCATCATCCACAAACAAAATACGCTTCATATTAAGTTGCCCCCCATAAGATAAAACGTCGCCCCCGTACTACTAGAATTATATCCATAAAAATCCTTAAATGTCAATTTAATGAAAAATACACATTTGTTTCAAACATCAAAAAGTGCTGTATTTACAAGAAATACAGCACTTCCAAAATTTTTACTGAACTAAGAAAGTATACCCCAAACGCTCATAGCCTGCTTTCATTTCACCATCATCAATAAAACCATCATTATTGCTATCAAAGTCATCCATATCAACCACATAATTAGTCGTTTGGAATAAAGTTCCATTCTCAAGCACTTGAATATTGGTCAAACCATACATCCGCCATGTTCCATAAGTATGATTGTAACCAGTAGACTCAGTTTTTACCTGATGATCAAAAATATATTGAATCGTTCCGCAACGCTCATCATAAGTCGTTTTACCACTATTACAAAGTTCCGGATCAGCCTTATAAGCAATAGCATATAATTTGACTTCATCGCTAACTAACGTTGAACCGGACACTTTATTCAATGCTGCATCAATATCATCCTGACGATAGCCCTCAACAAAACTTGTTGCTTTACTACGTATATCTGCCTCACCGGGAATATCACTATATTTTGCCGGAACAGTAGCAAGTCCGCTGACCGTAAACTGTTTTGTTAATGATTCCGGTGAAATCCGATACTGATCAAGTAATTCCTGATTAACAACGGCGGTAACCGTAATAACATCACCATTGCTTACATTTTTAGCATCAGAAGTATAATTAATAACTGCCTTAAAACCATTATTTTGCGCCTCGTTGGCACTCGGCGAAACATATGGCTTAATACCATCCTCTACAACAGCATAACCATTAGCACCATCGTAAACAATCTCAACATCAGCAAAAACATCCACACTCGTCGTTGAAAAGAAGGCAAAATAAATACCAATAACTAGAGCAACAAGCAATAACGCTACCCCTACGGCACCACCAATAATGGCAAACAATAAACCATTCTTGCGCTTCTGTGGTTCCTTAGCAATCTCCTCTATCCCTGGCATTGTTTCCGCAATCTCTTGTGGTGTTGGTAAAATATTCTCTGCTGTTGCTTCATGCACACCAATCGCAGCAATAATCTCACCAGTCTCTGTCACCGACGGCGTTGGTTGCTCCTCAACTGCCGGCTCCTCTGCAACAGTCTCCGAATTATCTTCAGCAGCCGTTTCTGCTACCACTGCTTCATTTTCAACTTCAGTAGTATCTTCGCGCTGTAAATCTTCTACATTATTTTCATTATCGTTTTTCATACCTGTACTCCTTACCGAAATATCTTCTCTATTATCTCACGAACGGGAAAGAAAAAGCAAGTCCGGAGCGAGAACGCTCCGAACTTGCCCTAACCCCATACGGCGGTTGGCGCCGCATGGGGTTTTCTCATCGAAATAAAGAAAGCTTTTCAATCCCTAAGAACGATTTAGTAATCACATTTGACATCCCAATAACGCTCGAAGTATCCGGTAATTTAGAAACAACAATATCACAGTAATTAATCTCCTTGGAAACCAGCATTGCCTTCACATACTCAACACTCGGCGCGTACTCACTGATAATACGACTATTAATAACCACAATTTCAGGATTAAGCAACACCAGCAAATTATGAATACCAATCGTAAAATACTCAATAAACTCAGTATAAACTGCCAAGGCATACGCCTCTTCCTCGCGTAACGCCTCAATAAACTCGCTCACGCTCGCCTTCGTTCCGCGCAACGCTTCATAATGTTCAAGCACATAATGTTCTGAGGTATACAGCTCAAAACAACCACGATTACCACATGAACACAACTTACCATTAGGTACCAGGGTTGTATGCCCAAACTCACCTAAAAAGCCGCTATAGCCATATTGAATCTGACCATCTAAAACAACTCCAAGCCCAACACCACTATCAATATTAATATTAATCAAATCTTTCGTGTCATGAAAATAAACATTATTCTCAGCAATCGCCCCTAAGTTTGCCTCATTTTCCAAAAACGTTTCAATCCCAAAATGTTGCTCAATATCATAACGCAAATCAACATTTTTCCAATTAAAATACGAAGCAAAATTAATCTTCTTATCTAAAGTAACCGTCGCCGGCACAACAATCCCAATTGCAATCACCCGTTGCTGATCAGCATAGCTCATAATTTTTTGAATTACTTGTATGATATCATCCTTGATGACATCATACTCCTTATCCTCAATCGAAAGCGCCGTTTGATACTCAAACTCACCCAAAAGATTGACTAAAAAACCACCAATATGATCGCGCTTCAGCTCAATCACAATCTGCTGGCCGGCCTCTTTATTAAAATCTATCGCCAAAGCCTGCCGCGCTCCGGTAGTAATCTTCTCATTACGAAAAACAATCAAACCCTCATCTTCAAGTTCCTTAATAATGTAAGAAACCGTTGCCTTATTCAGCCCCGTAGCACGCGACAAATCAGCCCGCGAAATTCCCGGATTCTCAATAATTGTCTCCAATAAAATGCGCGTATTAATCTTGCGCGATACCGACACATCTACAACTTCCATGCATACCACTTCCGAACTTTTTTATAGAAAAATCTACTAAGGAACGCCGCCAAGCGGCGCCCCTTAGCCCCTAATATTACTTACAGCTATTATAACAAATTGCTTACCGACTTAATAGCGTTTTATAAAGCCCCTGGACGCTAGGATATATTTCTTTAAACTGACCATACTTTTTGCGATAGTAACTTACCCGCGTGTCGCTCGGCTCCAACACCTGCTGTACCTGAATCAATTGATGACAGGCACTGCGCACATCAGCAAACGCGCCGCTGCCAACCGCTGCCAGAATCGCAGCACCATACGCCGGACCTTCTTCCTGTGCCAACCGTTCAACCCGCACATGCATCACATCAGCAATCAACTGGCACCAAAAATTATTTTTGGCACCACCGCCGGTAACCCGTACAGTATCCACCTGAATACCCATATTACGAATCACACAAAGCGAATCATATAAAGCAAAAGTAACACCCTCAACCACTGCACGCGTCATATCAGTACTACTGGTAGCATTATCCATACCAATAAATAAACCACGAGCATCAGCATCATTAATCGGTGTCCGCTCACCACTCAAATACGGCAAGAAAAACACAGCATTATCTTGACTTGCCGCAAGTTCGCCATCAAGTCCAGAATAATTACTATTACCCAGCACTGTTTCGCGCCACCACTTCAAACTGCCTGCCGCCGAAAGCATCACACCCATGATGTGGTAATAACCGCTACCATCAGCAAAAACATGCATAGCATTGGTGTTGTCCGGAGTAAATGTGTCGGTTGCAACATATACAACACCACTTGTTCCTAACGCAAGTGAGCACATGCGATCATCCACACTACCGGTTCCAATGGCACCAACTGCTTGATCGCCACCACCAGCAACAACCTTTACATTTGCTGGTAGCCCAAGTTTTGCTGCCAATTCAGCATGCAAATGACCAACCACTTGAAAACTCTCAAAAACTTTCGGCAATTGCTGCTCTTTAATTCCCAGAATATCCAACATCGCCGCTGACCAGCATCGATGCTCAACATCAAAATACAATGTCCCCGATGCATCACTTACATCGGTAGCAAAACAACCACTCAAGCGATAAAGCAAGTAGTCCTTCGGCAACATTATTTTATTTATTCGCGCAAAATGCTCTGGTTCATGCGCGCGTACCCACAGCACCTTTGGCGCCGTAAAACCCGTCAACGCCTTATTAGCCGTCAATCGATTCAAGGTATCAATACCAATATCCTCATTTAAATACCGACACTCCGCTGTCGTTCGCTGGTCGTTCCATAAAATTGCCGGCCGGATAACTGCATCATGCTCATCAAGCAGCACCAACCCATGCATTTGCCCTGAGAAACTAATAGCTTCAATTTGATGCTCAAAACCGACTATTAATTCAGCCAGACCTTCAATAGTTCGGTTATACCAATCCAGCGGATCTTGTTCTGACCAACCTGACTGCGGAAAATGATTGGGATAATCTTTAGAAACGGTTCGCATAACCGAACCGTTTCTATCCATTATTATTAACTTAACTGCCGAAGTACCTAAATCTATTCCTATATAAGCCATCCTGCTCACAACTCCTAGTGTTACTTAGTCTCAAAGATATATTGATTCAACGTCGCCTCAAGCCATTCCTGACGTCCCGACTGATTGCTCAATTCACCCTCGTGCGCAACAACATAATCAGCAAGCTCATTAAGATTCGTTGTTCCAGCCTCAATTTTAGCACCAATACCCTGATCATAACTCGCATACCGCTCTTGAATAAACTGTTCAAGTACGCCATCCTCAAGCAACCGGGCAGCAACCTTCAAGCCCTTAGCATATGTATCCATTCCGGCAATATACGCTAACAACAAATCTTCTTCAGTAAATGAACCACGCCGTACTTTAGCATCAAAATTCAAACCACCCTGAGGAAGTCCGCCGAGTTTTAACAATTCATACATTGTTAAAACCGCATCATAAATATTAGTTGGAAACTGGTCAGTATCCCATCCCAATAACACATCACCATAATTAATATCAATACTACCCAACAATCCATGCTGAATTGCTACTTGGATTTCATGATGGAAAGTATGTCCCGCTAAAGTTGCATGATTCGTTTCCAAATTTAATTTGAATCGACCATCCAAGTTATAGGTTTTTAAGAATCCAACAACTGTTGCCGCATCAAAATCATATTGATGTTTTGTCGGCTCTTTTGGTTTCGGCTCAATAAATAAGCCACCATCAAACCCAATTTCATCAGCATAGTTCGCTGCCATTTGCAGAAACGCCGCCAAATGATTTTGCTCACGTTTCATATCGGTATTCAACAAAGTTTCATACCCTTCACGGCCGCCCCAGAAAACGTAGCCTTCGCCACCAAGACGTTTGGTAATCTCCATTGCCTTTTTCACTTGTGCTGCCGCATAAGCAAAAACATCCGCATTCGGACTCGTTGCTGCGCCATGCATAAAACGCGGGTGCGCAAAAGCATTGGTTGTACCCCAAAGCAATTTAATACCGGTACGTTTCATCTCCGCTTCAATAATGTCAACAATCACATCTAAATTTGCATTAGTTTCCGTAATCGTTTTACCAAGCGGTGCAATATCTTTGTCATGAAAACAAAAATATCTTAACCCCAGTTTTTCCATAAATTCAAAACCAGCGTATACACGTGCTTTAGCTTGCTCCATCGCATCAGTAGTATCGTCCCAAGGCCGGAACATTGTTTCCATACCGAATGGATCAACACCCATTGCCGTCAATGTATGCCAATATGACATTGCAAACTTTAAATGTTCTGACATTGGTTTTCCGGCAACCAATTCATCAGCATTATAATATTTAAAAGCAAACGGTTCTTTGCTCGATGCTCCTAAGTATTGAATCTTATCTTGTTTAAAATACATTTTTATGCCTCCTAATAATTGATAATTGCTTGTTGTGGGATATCCTGTTGCTCAATAACTTTATCTTTGGCAAACACTTTAACTGTAATATTAAAATCAAAGTTGTGACTGATAGTAATATACCCATCAGTATCTTTTGCCTGAATAGTTCCTAACACATGACCTTGTTCATCATGCAAGCTATAACTTGCATCATTAATTTGATACAAATGGAAAACCGTATTTTCAGCAAATGAATAGTCAATTCTGCTTTTAACCTGACCAAAAGGTAAAATCGTATTCTCTGCCACATACAACGGTAAGCTAAAATAATCATAAGTATCATGGTGCCAAGTTCCACCATCACGCACCTCATGTGATAACAAATGCGTCCACTTCCCATGAGGCAAGTAATAACTTGCCTCACCGTTTTCGTTAAAAATCGGTGCAACTAAAATATCCTCACCCAACATATACTGTAAATCAAGATAACGACAATTAAGATCATTTGGATACTGCAACATCATCGCCCGCATCGAAGGTAAGCCAGTCTTCGCAGTAAGAATCGCGTTATTATATAAATATGGTGCCAGTTGATTTTTTAACTCTGAAAAATACCGCACTACTTCTACAGCCTCATCACCAAAATCCCAAGGCACCCGATATGAAGTATTGCCATGTAATCGCGAATGCGTAGATAATAAGCCGAACTGTGACCAACGTTTATAAACATCCGGAGTTGCCGTATTCTCAAAACCGGAAATATCATGTGACCAGAAGCCAAACCCAGATAAAGTCAGTGATAAACCGCCACGTAAACTTTCCGCCATTGAAGCATAATTCGATGAACAATCGCCGCCCCAATGAACCGGAAACTTCTGCCCGCCAACCGTAGCTGATCGCGCAAACACAAGCGCATCTTGCGGACTCTTTTCCTGCAACACCTCAAAAACAGCCTCATTATACAAATGCGTATAATAATTATGCATTTTTTGCGGATCACTGCCATCAAACCATTGAACATCAACTGGAATCCGCTCACCAAAATCAGTCTTAAACGAGTCAACACCCATGTCCATTAACCGTCGCAAATGATCTTGGTACCAAGCTTTAGCATCAGGATTAGTAAAATCAACAATGCCCATTCCCGCTTGCCACTTATTCCACTGCCAAACGTCACCATTAAGATTCTTCAACAGATATCCTTTTTCTTTGCCCTCATGGAAAAGCGGTGCCTTTTGCCCAATATATGGATTAATCCAAACACAAATCTTCAAACCTTTTTTCCGCAAACGAGCTAACATCGCTTCCGGCTCAGGAAACACTTCCGGATCCCACTCAAAATTCGTCCACTCATATCCCTTCATCCAGAAGCAATCATAATGAAAAACTGACAAAGGAATCTGATAAGCTTCCATCTTATCTAAAAATGAATTTACTGTCGCCTCATCATATTGCGTCGTGAAACTGGTCGACAACCATAAACCAAAACTCCATAACGGCGGCACCGGTGGCTTACCAGTTAAATCGGTATACTTCATCAACACATCTTTAGGCTCCGCACCACCAATAATGTAATAGTCAAGCTTCTCACCGGCAACACTAAACTGCACCCGTGAAACAACCTCACTCGCCACTTCATACGACACTTTTTCCGGATGATTTGTAAACACACCATAACCATTACTCGATAAATAAAACGGAATACTCTTATACGACTGCTCAGAAGCGGTTCCGCCATCCTCATTCCAAATATCAACTGCCTGCCCATTCTTCACAAAAGGAGCAAACCGCTCACCAAGACCATAAATCTGCTCATTGATACCTAAATCCAGCTGTTCACGAAGATAACTCTGTTTTTCGCCATTAATATAAGCCGTCGAACGCCAGCTGCTCGAGGTCAGCTTGCGTTCGTCATAAAAGTACTGCAACTGCCAATCTTGTTTATTGATTTCAACACGCGTATGACCGCTCTTGAACATCAAACAATCACCATCGGTAATCTCAACCGGTACTTGCTGTTCATTCAACTCAAAATGCGGACCCTTCTCGTAAATACCATCAAAATGTTTAATCGTTACCTGTATAATATCTGTAAGCGGTGAACGAAATTCAATTGTAAGTAACCCATCATCTAAAGTATCACCGCGATGATTAATCTTTTTTGTAGCAGCAAATAACTGCAAACTTGAATCGGTAATCCGATAATCAACAATTTCTGTCGCCGGATGCAAAGTATATTCTTTTTGCATCATCCAAAATCCATCAGTAAATTTCATTTTATTGCTCCTTCCAAGATATTGCTATTTAACTGCGCCATCGACCATACCCTTGATAATATGTTTTTGTAAAAATAAGTATACAATCACAATCGGGATGATTGCCAGTAACGCTGCTGTTAACACTAAGTTCCATTGAGTTACAAATGAACCGACAAAGTTTACAACTGCAATTGGCAGGGTTTGAATCGCATTCCCTTTTCCTAAAATCTGTACCGGTAAAAGGAAATCATTCCAAATCCAAATACCATTTAAAATAACCACTGTTACTGTTATTGGTCGCAAAATCGGGAAAATGATTTTGAAAAACAATTGAAACTGATTGCACCCCTCCATCATCGCCGCCTCTTCAAGTTCAAGCGGAATAGATTTAATAAATCCATGATAGAGAAATACACTGAGTGCTACGCCAAAACCACCATAGGCTAAGATGATACCTAAATATGAACGCAATAATTCAATACCCGTGGCATCAGTAATCATTTTGTACCAACTTACCAGTGGGAACATAACCACCTGGAACGGAATAACCATACTAGCTACAAAAACCAAGAAAATGATTGAAGAAAGCTTATTTTTATTCCGCACTAAGCCCCATGCACATAACGAAGACGCCAATACAATCACTACTAATGATACCACTGTAATAATAACCGAAGAAACAAAAGAAGTAATATATGCCACCGTTGGATCAGTTAAAATAAGCTGAATATTAGTAATAAACTGTCCCCAGTTCTCCGGCAATGCCAAAGCACTATCAATAATTGAGTTACTATCCTTACCGGTATTAATCACCAAAATAACAAATGGAACTAAAAACAGTAAAAATAATACAATCGTAAACGCCTCAACCGAAATATTTTTCAAACGTTTCATTATGCCTCAATCTCCCTTCTCTTCGTTAAAACAACTTGAATAATTGCAATAACAACCAAAACAACAAAGAATATTATTGATTTAGCTTGGGCGACGCCCATCTGGTTAAATGAGAAAGCGGTCTGGTAAATGTTCAGTGCCAACAGTTCACTTGCCATAACCGGAACCCCGGCAAATGTGGTTCCGGGACCACCCATGTTTAACGCAAAGTTAATATCAAATTGTTTAAACGCCGTTACTAAAGTCAAAAACAATGAGATTGTAAACGCTGGTGCCACCATTGGAAAAATAATATGTCTAAGCCGCTGAAAACCAGTTGCGCCGTCCAACGAACTTGCTTCAAGCACTTCAGACGGAATATTTTGCAGAGCCGCAACATAAATCATCATAATATATCCGGCGTACTGCCAAGAACCAACAATAACCAATGCGTAAATTGATACCGTCGGATTTGCCAACAAAGATTGTTGCAAAAATTCCAGCCCCAAAGTATTCCCGATAATAACTAACACATTATTGAAAATAAATTGCCAGAGATACCCAAGCACAATCCCGCCAATCAAGTTCGGGATGAAGAATCCCGAACGATACAGATTGGCCAACTTAGTTTTGCGGGTTACTAACATTGCCATTAAAATTGCCAATGCATTAGTTACAACGATACTAACAATTGCATATTGCATAGTTACCAAAAACGAATGAATAAAAGTGGCATCAGCAAAAGCAGTAAAATAATTTTCCAGGCCGATAAAACTCACTGCTTTACCAACTGTTGCCGTCCAGTCAGTAAATGAATAATACACACCTAAAACAAACGGAATAATCATAACCAACGAGAACATTGCAACTGCCGGCAGAATTAATAATAGATAGCTTTTCTTACTTCTTTTCATTTCATTTCACCCTTTATTGTAAGGTTTTGATTGCCTCACTAACTTGTTTGATAAACTCTTCTTTAGTAATTTGTTTATTCGCATACTGTGAATAAATTGCCCCTAAAGTATTATTACAGAATCCGTCAGGCATATAATAATGATCCCAGCCATAATTATTACCTTTTTGTACCCAATCAATAACACTTTGATTTAATGAATTTGTTGCCTCAGCCTTAATTGATTTAAATGCCGGTACCATCTGAGCATCTTCAACGATAAATTGAACACCACGATCGGTTGATACCATATCGTTTAAGAACTTCTTAGCCAGCTCAACATTTGCGCCATCTTTATTCACTGCATAGAATGATGGTGCTGAAACAAAAATACCATCAGTAGCTGTTGTTTTTGATCCCATAGGAGCAATACCCATTTCAAATGTTGCATCAGCCATATTTGGTGCAATCCAGTTACCTTGAGCAATAAACGCTGTTTTCCCATTTTTAAATGCATTTACTTGTTCATCATAATTACCAGTATTCAACACTTGCTGATTAGCATTGTTAAATAATAATTCTACCCAGTTCGCATATTCAGCTAATCGTGCATCATCAACTGTTCCTGCAAGCACTTCATCAACATATTTCATACCTTGTTCACCATTGGCAAGATATGCATTAAAGTTTTGTGAACCAGTCAACCAAGTCATTGTTGGACCGGCAGCCATACTGATAACTGAGTCAATTCCTAAAGCCTCTTTCTGCTCATCAATTTTTTGTACCGCAGCAACCCAACCTTCATAAGTAGTTAAAGTGCTTACATCTACACCAGCTTTATCCATCATATCTTTATTATAAATAATGCCGTATCCTTCAACTGAATAAGGAAACCCATATGTTTTGCCATCTTTTACAAAAGCATACTCGGTATCAGTACTCCAAGGCTCGGCAGATAAATCGGCAACCTTATGTTCCCAAGTAACATAATCATTCTCACCTTGAATAACAAAAATATCCGGTTCGCTTCCTGATTGAAACTCTGATTTCAACTGTGAACCATAATCGCAGCCACCACCACAAGTTTTAATTGTTACCTTAACTCCGGTCTCAGCTTCATAATCAGCAGCATATTTCTTTAATGCCTCATCAATTTCCGGCTTCAAGTTAAAAATAGTCAAACTATTTTCTGACGAACCGCCACCACCGGCACACCCAGCCAGCACTAAAACTGCAACCGCCATAAACGCAAAAAATTTCTTCATCTTTTACCACTCCATATAAATATTTTTAATTAATTTAAGTCTTAAACTAACTGTTGCGAGTTCATTATAACAATTACTGAAAACGCTGTCAATACAATTTGTTTAAGTTTTAAACTTTTAGTATAAAAAATAAAAAACGGCGATGAACAGTATATGTTCATCACCGCAGCGAGTTTAATAACTTCGCATTAGGACATCAACCAATTGGGGGGAAGGTTGAATGTCTGCCTTTATTATTACAGATATTCGTCGCTAACTCAATGAATTTTCGGTGCTAAATAATGAATTTTATGAACTGTATGTGTACAAAGAGAAATCCAGGCGGGTCCTCGTGACCCGCCTGAATTCAATTTTCACCAAGATTATGCATCTTCTGACTTACGTTTGCGACGGGCAAAGAATAGCATGACGCCAACTCCTGCACCAATTGCGCCTACGCTTATCATTTCAAGTTGATTGCCACCTGTAGACGGTAAATCTGTTGTTGTGTCTTTGGTAGCAATGACTGTCATCGTAATCGTTGTACTTAGTTCGCTTACTGTTGCTTCATTAGCATCAAAAGTGTTGAATGAAACTGAGCTTGCGGTTGTTGGGTCTTTGTGAACGATGGTTACTAAATTATCGCCAATAACCGGATTCACTTTGACTTCGTCAATATTAGCAACTTGTAATGGCGCCAATGACTCAGTTGTCTCATCGTTCCAAGCTTGCGCTTGTGAACTATCGAGAATAACTTGTTCTAATGTATCATTAGCAATTGCTGCTTGTAATTCTTCTTGACCAATGCTAAAGCTGTTAGCATCAATCAACCATACGCCATCAGCAATCAAGTCTTGCCAATCGGCGATTAAGGTTAATCCGCCTGCCGGCATAGTGATTGTGCCGCTGTACGTTGTGTCAGTTGCGTCTTTCCAACCAAGGAATTTGTGGCCGAACCATGTTGGTGCGGTGACTGCACTTAAGTCAACTGTGCTGTCAGTTACTTGAATGATATCAGCTGGCTGAGTAGTTGCCTTACCACCATTCACATCGAAAGTGATGGTTTGGTCTAATGCCGTCCAGTGTGCTTCTAAGGCAAGTCCGCCAGCTGG